>CANRBB010000001.1 GCA_947628745.1 uncultured Bacilli bacterium
TAATTTTATTTTTTTTGTTTACATTAGCTTTTACATCTTTACTCATATGCATCTCCTCAAAATATCTTGAGATTATTATATCATGGATGTAAAGTATAAGTTAAAAAAAGTGTCTTCTTTTTGTAAATTTACATTATAGATAGTAAAACTATCGTAAAATGTATTTGTCTAAATTTGTATATTTTACATTTACTAGATATAATCCTTCAGCTGGGGCTGTGGCACCGTTTTCTTTTCGTGATTTGGAAGCTAATATTTTTTTCACAGTTTGTGGTTCTATTTTTTCTTGTCCTACTTTCAATAAAATGCCCACCATGTTTCTAACTTGATATCTTAGGAACCCATTTCCTTTGAAAATGATTGCTAGTTTATTTTTATCTTTAACTTTAATGCGAGCTACACTGATGGTTCTGATACAATTTTTTTTATTTTCATTTTCTGTAACAAATGCTCTGAAGTCATGTGTACCTTTAAAATATTTTATGGCTTTTTTCATTTTCTTTATATTTAACGAATAGTTGTATTGGTAAACGTAATTTCTTTCTAAGGGGTTATACTCACTTAAATTAATTAGATAATGGTATTCTTTCTCTACAACATTGTAACGTGCGTGGAAATTATCTTTGACGGCAAAGGTTTTTATTACATGAATATCATTCGGAAGGTTACTGTTTAGTGCGCGTTTTAGCTTGTGTGGAGTTATTTTTACAGAAAGGTCAGCATGTGCATATTGACATAGAGCATGCACAGCTTTATCAGTACGTCCTGTTGCTGTAACGACAGTTTTTTGATTATTATTTATCTTTTGAAGTGCATTTTCTAGTTCTTCTTGTATAGTTTTTAGGTGTGGTTGTCGTTGAAAACCACAGTAGTTCGTGCCATCATATGAAAAATTAATTAAGTAACGCATAATCTCCCCTCCTAAAAATTTCCACAATTGTTGTGGATTGATTTTTTCTTATTTAGTTTTTCCACAAAATCTGTTGAAAAGATTGCCACTATAAATTTATACATGTTTATAAATATCTTTAATCAAATCTCTGATATCACGATGGTAGTCAATCTTTACCTTTTTGGCTGTTTTAGCCTTGTAAGTGAAAAGAACAATATCTGGTACTTCAAAGCTATTTCTAATAATATATTCAACATCACTATATATATCTTTAGTTGGACCTTCCTTTAAAATAGTGTTATCTTTAACCAAAATTATTTTCTTTGTATATTTATAGAGCATATTACAATCATTACTTGCAATGACTACATTAATATTAAAGCGATCATTTAATTGATTTAAAAGTCTGGTAAGTCTTTTTTCAGTTTTGTTATCTAGATTAGCGAATGGTTCATCTAAGAGAAGTAATTCTGGATTAGTTAATAAGGCAGTCGCAAATTGCAACTGTTTTTTTTCACTAGTTGATAAAGTATTGATATTTCTTTTGAGATAAGCTTTATTTAGACCAACTATTTTAAGGGAATCTTCTAACTTTTTCTGTGGATTTTTAATATTTAATTTATAATATTGCATATAAAAAATCATATGTTCTTCTACTGTATTTACTAAAAACTGATTTATAAAAGTGCTATTTATGAAGCTAACTCTTTTAATTAGATTTATTTTATTTTTTAGAGTTAACTTTTGATTATTATATTTTATGGTACCTTTACCTTGTAATAATCCATTGAGTAATCTTAAAATAGTAGTTTTTCCTTCACCAATAATACCAACTATCTCTTTATCGGGTATAGTAAAATTTAAATCAGTTAGATTGTGATAAGCAAGTTTTTTAACAGTTATTTCCATAAAGTATCAACCATCCTATCCATATCTAAAATGATGTCTTCTAATAAATCATAGTCTTTTAATTTAACTGACAAGTCAATCATAAAAGGAATATCTAAACCTAATCGATTAATTATATTATCATCTTTTAAAATAGTTAAGGGCTTACCCTCTAAAATGATTTTTCCCGAATTTAAAAGATATAGATAGTCACAGTCTATTGTTTCATCTAATTTATTAACGGACATAATGATAGTAGTTTTTTCTTTTTTATTTATTTTTTTTAAAATAGCTAAGATTTCTTTTTTTTCGGCTTTTGTCATCATAATAAAGATATCATCTAAAAAAAGGATTTCTGGATTATCTAAAACAGCCAAAGCCAATAATATCTTTATTTTTTCACTACGTTTTAGTAAATCGGGATTTTCTTTTTCGTATTTTTTTAGATTGAACAACTCAATAATTTTTTTATAACGCTCTTGTTTCTTTTCTTCACTTAAAGTTAAGTTATTGATTACAAAACTTATTTCATCTTGAACGGTATTCATTAAAAAATTAATTTGATCATTTAGAATAACAATGCCTTCTTTTTTAAAAAGAATGTGTTTATTGATATTTTCTAGATAATCATCATTAAACTTTACCATGTGTTCAGTAGTAACTAAGCCACTTAAAATTTTAATTAATGTAGTTTTTCCACAATTATTAGCACCTGATAGGGCAATAAATGTCCCTTTTTCAACTCGCATGTTTAAATCATTAAATATCTTTTTATAGGATAAATTTTTAACGTTAAGGATTATATTATTCATTTTTTCACCAACTACATATATATTGTTAATTTTTAAGTTTTTGTTTTTGTAATTTATATGTTATATTTAATAAAAATTTATCAGAGACAAATCTAGATAAGAATTTGGCTAATTTCATTTTTGTGCCTGGTATGATAATTCTTTTTTGTTTGAACATTTGGTCTAGTGCATATGATGCAACATCGTGGGCATTCATGGCTTTCACTTTAAAACTAACATTTGCTACTTTATTAAAATTAGTATCTACAGGCCCTGGACATAAACACGATATGGATACGTTACTCTTTCGTTTTTTTAACTCATACCAAATTCCATTGGTTAAACTGGTTACATATGATTTTGTGGCATAGTATGTAGCCATAAGAGGACCTCCTGGTAAGGTTGAGGCTGAAGAAGAAACATTTAGAATATAACCGCTATTTCTTTCTATCATGTCTCTTAAAAATGATTTGGTTAGTATATGAAGAGCTTTAATATTAGTTTCAATCATTTCTATTTCTTTGGAGATTGGTATTTTTTCAAAATCACCGCATAAACCGAAGCCAGCGTTATTAATGAGAATATCTATTTTTTCTGATCGAGTTAAGATATATAATTCTTTTACCTTTTGTTCTATTGATAAATCCATGACAATAATTGTCGATTTTGTTGGCAATTGTTTTTGTAATTCTTCCAATTTATCCTTGGATCTGGCTACTAAAATAAGTTCATATTTTTCTTTAGCTAATATATGGGCCATTTCCATACCAATCCCACTAGATGCACCTGTAATTAAAGCTTTCACAAAATCACCTCTTTTATATGTATTATAACAGTATTAAATTAAAAAGAAAAGGAAACAACTTGTATTTGTTGAATCCCTTAGTTTTTATTTTTTCTCATCTTTCTTAACTTTTTCAGTCTCATCGACTAATTTTAAGACAACCATTAGAGAGTCATCTCCACGGCGTTCATTAAGCTTAAGAATTTGAGTGTATCCGCCATCACGATTCTCGTAACGTCTAGCTAAATCATTAAATATTTTATCAGCAACTTCTTTGTCATTGTTTAAAAATGCTAAAGCTTTTCTTCTAGATACTAAATCTCCTTTTTTTCCATAGGTAATCATTTTATCTATGAATTTACGGGCTTCTTTGGCACGTGTTTCTGTAGTTGTAATACTTTCATTTAAAATAACTTGTTTTGTTAATGTGGAAAGCATACTTCTTCTATGCTTGTTGTCGCGGCCTAATTTTCTATATGCCATAATACATCCTCCTTCTTTTAGTCTTCATCACGTAATGTTAGACCCATATCTTTAATTCTGTCTAATACCTCTTTTAAGGATTTTTTGCCTAAGTTACGTATTTTCATCATATCTGATTCGCTCTTATTAACAAGATCTTGTAATGTATGAATTCCTGCTCTTTTTAGGCAATTATATGCACGTACAGAGAAGTCCAAATCCTCGATTGATGTTTCTAAGGCTTTGACTTTTGGATCTTCTGTCTTTTCAATCATCATACCACTTACATCAGCAATAGAAGATAAATCTGTTAATAGATTGAAATGCTCTATTAATATTCTTGCGGCTAAAGCAATTGCTTCTTCTGGTTTCATTGAACCATTAGTCCATACTTCGAGAACTAGTTTATCATAAGTCTCATCTTGACCGACACGTGCTGGTTCTACTTCATATGAAACTCTTTCAATTGGTGAATATGATGAATCCATAGCGATTACGCCTGTTTTCTTAACATCCAATAACTTTTTGTTTATTTCACTATCAACGTATCCTCTACCATTGGTAACTACGATATCCATACTTAGTTTGCCACCTTTACTTAAAGTAGCAATAATTTTATCTTTATTAATTATTTCGATATCAGCATCGTGTTCAATTTCACCAGCAGTTACTTCTCCTTCTTTTGTTGTTTCCAAGTGAAGTGTTTTTGGTGTATTGGCGTAATTTTTAATAACTACTCCTTTAAGATTTAGGATAATAGTTGCTACATCTTCATAAACTCCATCTAATGTTTGAAATTCATGAAGTGCTCCTTCTATTTTTACACTACTGATGGCACTTCCTGGTAATGATGATAACATTACTCTTCTTAAAGCGTTTCCAATAGTGTTACCAAATCCTCTTTCTAGTGGTTCTAACTCAAATTTTCCATAGAAATTGCTTTCTACTGAATCTACTATTTTATATATTGGTTTTTCAAATTGTACCATGAAACTAACCTCCTTTAATAATTATTAATACCTTTTATCCACGTGGACGTTTTGGTGGACGGCATCCATTATGTGGGATTGGTGTTACATCATTAATTGAAGTCACTTCTAATCCTGCCGTAGCTAGTGAACGAATTGCAGTTTCACGTCCTGGTCCTAGTCCTTTAACAAAAACTTCTACTTTGCGCATACCCATATCGTAAGCAGCTTTTCCAGCTGATTCTGCTGATAGGCCTGCTGCATATGGAGTTGATTTTTTACTTCCCTTAAAACCCAAGGCTCCACTTGATGCCCAGCTAATTACACTTCCGTCTTTGTCTGTAATGGTTACAATAGTGTTGTTAAATGTTGATTGAATATGTGCTACACCTTCAGGAATATTTTTCTTTACTTTTTTCTTTCTAGTCTTATAAGCCATGTTCTAACCTCCTATCTTTATACTTTCTTCTTGTTAGCAACAGTCTTTCCTCTACCCTTACGAGTACGAGCATTTCTGTTTGTTCTTTGACCTCTAACAGGTAACCCTTTTTTATGTCTAGTACCTTGGTAAGAATTTATTTCCATTTTTGTTTTAATGTTCATATTAACTTCACGACGTAAATCACCCTCTGTTTGATGATTACCAATTTCATCACGAAGTTTAATTAATTCTTCCTGAGTAAGATCTCCTGCTTTTTTGGTTGGTTCAACGCCTGCGTTTTCACAAATTGTTTTTGCTAAATTTCTACCAATACCATAAATGTATGTTAATGATATACAAATGTGTTTATCGTTTGGTATATCAACACCTTTAATACGTGCCATTTAGTTCACCTCCTATTAACCTTGTTTTTGTTTATGTTTAGGATTTTTCTTACAAATTATCCTAACTTTACCTTTACGTTTTACAACTTTACAATCTGAACAGATTGGTTTTACTGATGGTTTTACTTTCATACTTATTCCTCCTATTATTTACGATAGATAATGCGCCCACGTGTTAAGTCGTAAGGTGATATTTCCATTGTAACTTTATCCCCTGGTAGAATGCGAATGTAGTTCATTCGTATTTTACCAGAAACGTAGGCCTCAATCATATGACCATTTTCTAATTCTACTTTAAATTTACCACCTGGTATAATTTCTAGAACTTTGCCTTCCATTTCTATTGTATCTTCTTTTGCCATCTAATCACGCTCCTGTTAATATTTCATATCCATCTTTGGTTACCACAATAGTATGCTCATAATGAGCTGCGCAACTATGATCTTGTGTTATTACAGTCCAGTCATTATCCGCTATATAAATAGCCGGACTTCCTTCTGTTAACATTGGCTCTACTGCAATTACCATGCCCTCTCTTAAAAGTGGACCAGTACCTTTTTTTCCGTAATTAGGAACATCGGGAGATTCGTGAACATTGGTACCAACACCATGTCCACATAATTCTTTAACAACACCTAGATGATGAGCTTTCGCGTATTCACTAATAGCAAAGCCTATATCTCCGATTCTATTTCCAGGTTTAACTTGCTGTAAGCCAATATTAAGCGACTCTTCTGTATGTTTTAATAGTAATTCATTTTCCTTACTAATATTTCCTACTTGATAAGTCCATGCTGAATCACCATGATATCCTTTATAACAGGCACCTATATCAATAGTGATAATATCTCCATTCTTTAAGGTGCGAGTGCTTGGAAAACCATGGACCACTTCATCATTTAAACTAATGCATAGAGTGTACGGAAAACCTTCATAGCCTTTAAATGATGGAGTAGCATTATTCTTTAAAATAAACGCTTCTGCTAACTCATTAAGTTTGATAGTCGTAATACCTTCTTTTATGAAGGGTTTTAAATATTGATGAGTTTTATAAACTATATTGCCAGCTTTTCTTAATAAATCAATTTCTCTTTCACTGCGAATTGTTATCATTATTTCACCGACTTTCATTAGATTATATTTATTATTTCATCTATTTGTTTTGATACTTTTTCTTTTGTCTCATTTCCATCGATGCGATATAAAACATTTTGTTCTTCATAATGCTTTATTATAGGTTCAGTCTTTTTGTGATAAGTTTCATATCTGTTTTCAAATGCCTCAATATTATCATCAGCCCTTTGATATAGCTTTCCACCACATTCATCACATATTGATTCCAATTTAGGGCGATTATTTTCATCATTAATGTTGTATACTTCATGGCATGAGGAACATACTCTTCTACCGGTAATTCTTTTTTCAAGAATTTTTTTATCTACATCTATAACAATGACTGCGCCTATCTTATAACCAAGGTTTTTTAATATTTCATCATAAGCTAGGGCTTGTTCATAATTTCGTGGGAAACCATCGATTATGAAGCCATTCTTACAATCAGGCCTTGATAGTCGTTGTTCAATTAACTTATAAGTAATATCATCTTTTACTAATTCTCCACTTGATAAAGTTTCTGCTACATAATTCCCTATTTCTGAATTTTCTTTGGCAATGTCTCTTAAGATATCACCGGTAGAAATATGGGGAATATGATACTTTTCTTTTATATAATCAGCTTGCGTGCCTTTGCCCGCAGCTGGTGGAGCAATAAACATTATATTTTTCATGTTATCTTCTGCTATAACCTCTTTTATAATTTCTAGCAAGTAAACTGCCTTCTAGTTGTTTGTAACTTTCTAAGGCAACTCCCACTACGATTAATATACCAGTACCACCAATTGAAACGCTGGTTGGTAAATCTGATACAGCTGAAAATATAATAGGTATTCCGGCAATCACAGTTAAGAATGTAGCCCCTAAAATATTTATTCTTGATAGTATTTTACCTAAATACTTTTCTGTTTCCTTGCCAGGTCTTACACCTGGAATGTAACCGCCATTTTCTTGTAAATTTTTTGAAAATTCGTCTGGTCTCATTTGAATAAATGTATAAAAATATGAGAACAAGAATATTAATACTACATACATAACAAATCCTGTTGGAGTTGTATAACTTATGTATTTTTGAATAAATAGCGAGAAACTTTCTTTATTAATTGCTGCTGCAATTATACTTGGAATACTAAGTAGCGTTGATGCAAAAATTACAGGCATTACATTTGCTGAGTTAATCTTAATTGGTACATAAGATTGATTTTGGGCATATGAGCTAGATGACTTATTTGCATATTGGATAGGAATTCTACGTTCTGATTCTTGAATGAAAATTACTCCAACTAGTATTCCTACATATATTAAGGCAAAGATAATGAATTTGGCAATACCAAATGCTATTGTTTGGGCACTGTCAAAATTTACTAAACTTTGAAAGGCTGTGACAAACATTTGTGGTAATGTAGCAATTATGCCTGCCATAATTATTAAACTAACACCATTACCAATACCTTTTTCTGTTATCTGATCACCCAACCACAAAAGGAAAGCTGTACCTGCAGTTAAGATGGTTGCAATGTAAAGATAATCTAGGGGATTTCCACTTTTACCATAAAAAGCAAAGGCAAAAGCATATCCTTCAACAAAAGCAAAAGCGATACCCATATATCTTGTAATTTTATTTAGTTTTTGTCTACCTGTATGTCCTTCTTTGGCAAGGTCAGCAAAGTATGGAAAAATATCTAATTCTAATAACTGCATTATTATTGAAGCAGAGATGTAAGGCATAACCCCTAAAGCAAATATTGAGAAATTTTTAAATGCTCCTCCACCCATAGAGTTTAATAATTCCAAAAATCCCAAATTACTTCCGACATTTTCTGTTTCTGGAACTCTTATTGAACATCCGATGATAAAGATTGCTAAGGCAAAGAATGTGAAATAAATTCTATGTCTTAAATCTTTGTTAGTTGGAGTGAATAGTTGCTTCATGGTTTTAAACATACTAAATCACCTCAATATTGCTTCCTGATTCTTTGATTTTTTCTACTGCTGACTTAGAAAATTTGTTAGCTTGAATAGTTAATTTCTTCTCAAGTTTTCCTTCACCTAATACTTTAACACCACTTAATTCTTTGCTAATGATGCCCTTTTCTTTAAGTAAAGCTTGATTAACTATTGTTCCATCTTCAAATACATTCAAATCTGAAACATTTACGATAGCATATTCTTTTTTAAATAATGCGTTTGAGAAACCTCTTTTTGGAATACGACGATATAGAGGTAATTGTCCTCCTTCAAATACTGGATTAATGCTTCCTCCACTACGTGCTTTTTGTCCTTTTTGTCCTCTTCCACATGTTTTTCCTAATCCACTACCAGAGCCACGTCCAACGCGTTTCTTTTTATGAGTAGCTCCGATATTTTGTTCTAATTCATGTAACTTCATTATCCTAATATCTCCTCTACTGTTTTTCCGCGAAGTTTAGCAACTTCTTCTGGTGTTTTAATAGACTTAAGTCCATTTATAGCAGCTTGTGCCATATTTAATTTTGTTCTTGCACCTAAAGCTTTAGATACTATATCACGAACTCCTGCTAACTCAAGTACGGCACGAACAGATCCTCCGGCGATAATACCAGTACCAGCTTTGGCAGGCTTTAATATTACACGTGCAGCTCCACTAGTTCCAATTGTTTCATGAGCAACTGTTCTTCCATCAATTAGAGGTATTTGAATTAAGTTCTTATTAGCATCTTGTATAGCTTTCTTAATTGCATCTGGTACTTCGGCAGCTTTACCTGTACCTAGTCCAACTTTTCCATTTCTGTCACCTACAACGACAGTAGCTGAAAAACGTCTTTGGCGTCCACCTTTGTTAACTTTAACAACACTTTTAACGTCAATTACTAATTCTTCTAGCAACTTTGCCTTAGGTTCCATGTTCTTCTTTTGCATAATACCCTCCTATTAGAATTCTAATCCATTTTCACGTGCTGCATTAGCTAATGCTTCTACACGTCCATGATAAAGATATCCACCTCTATCAAATACTACTTTAGTGATATTGGCTTTCTTTGCTTTTTCGGCAATACTCTTTCCTACCACTTTGGCTGCTTCTACATTACTTCCATTCTTAATATTTAAGTCTTTATCTAATGAGGAAGCAGATACTAGAGTAGTTCTAGTTTCGTCATCAATAATTTGTGCATAGATAGCTTTATTAGAACGAAATACGCTTAATCTTGGTACTGCACATGTTCCCATAATCTTATTACGAATACGTTTATGACGAACTAAACGCATACTGTTACGAGATTCTTTTTTTATCATATTTTATTCTCCTTCCTACTATTTAGCAGCTTTTTTTCCTTCCTTACGGATAATATGTTCGTCTTTATAGCGAATACCTTTTCCTTTATATGGCTCTGGTGGTCTTACTTTTCTAATTTCTGCTGCAAATTTACCAACTTGAGCTTTATCTATACCTTTTACTTTAATTTCTGTGTTGCTTATTGCTTCCACAGATAACCCTTCAGGTACTTTCATTTCAACAGTATGTGAATGACCAGCTTTGATAGCTAATGTAGATCCTGATACTTTAAAATTATAACCTACACCAATTATTTCTAGACCCTTTTCATAACCATCAGTGACACCTTTAATCATATTAGTTACTAATGAGTTCATAGTACCATGATTAGGTTTTGCTGATTCATCAGCACGTTCTAAAATGATGGTATTTTCATTCTGTTTCATCGTGATTTTCTTCAACATTTTTTGTTGTAGTGTTCCCTTTGGTCCAGTAACTGTTACTATTCCATTTTCTTCAGTTACTGTTACCCCAGTAGGTACCGTTATTATACGATTTCCAATACGGCTCATTTTCTTTTCCTCCTATATAATTACCAAATATAAGCAAGAACTTCTCCACCTAGGTTTTCTTTACGTGCCTCCTTATCGGTCATTATACCTTTTGATGTAGAGATGATAGCAATTCCTAAGCCATTTAAAACTCTAGGAAGTTCTTCACTCTTAGCATAAACACGTAGTCCTGGTTTGGAAATTCTCTTTAGTCCAGTGATAACTCTTTGTTTTTTATCTGCATATTTTAGTTTTACAGTTAGAGTTCTACCTTCAACTTTATAATCATTTATAAATCCTTCTGCTTTAAGTATTCTTGCAATCTCATTTTTTATTTTTGAAGCAGGGATTTCAACGTCTTCATAACACATTTGGTTAGCATTACGTATACGTGTTAACATATCTGCGATTGAATCTGTTACTACTGCCATAAATATCCTCCTTCCCAATTACCAGCTTGATTTTTTAACACCTGGTATTTGTCCTTTATAAGCTAGTTCTCTAAAACAAATACGACATATTCCAAATTTACTCATTACAGCGTGAGGTCTTCCACAACGTGAACAACGAGTATATTCGCGAACTTTGTATTTTTGCTTTTTGTTAGCTTTTATGATCATACTTTTTTTTGCCATTTTACCCTCCAATTACTTTCTAAAAGGAATCCCTAGTTCATTTAATAAGTCAAAAGCTTCTTCATTAGTTTTAGCTGTTGTTACAAAAACTATATCCATACCACGAATTTTTACAACATCATCAAATTCTATTTCTGGAAAAATTAATTGTTCTTTAATTCCCATGGTGTAATTTCCTCTACCATCAAAGGCCTTTGGACTTACTCCACGGAAATCTCTAACTAATGGTAAAGCAATAGAAATAAGTTTATCCATGAATACATACATATTTTCTCCACGTAAAGTAACTTTGCATCCAATAGATTGTCCTTCTCTTACTTTGAATCCAGCTATTGATTTTCTAGCTTTAGTTACTACTGGTTGTTGTCCTGATATCTTTTTTAAATCAGCAACTGCTGCCTCTAATAATTTAGAGTTAGTAGTAGCATCACCAACACCCATATTAATAACTATTTTTTCTAGTTTTGGTACTTCCATAATTGACTTATAATTATGTTTTTCTTTTAAACTTGGAACAACTTCATTTAAGTATTTTTCTTTTAGGCGGTTCATCTATTTTACCCTCCTTCCAACTAATCAAGCTCAGAGTTTGATTGTTTTGTAATTCTAATTTTTTGATCTTTTTTATTTGTTGTATGTCCTATTCTAGTTCTTTTTTTAGTTTTTGGATCTACAATCATAACATTTGAGGCATGAATTGGAGCTTCTACTTCAATAATACCTCCCGCACTATTAGCTGTTTCACGAACATGTTTTTTTACCATATTTACGTTTTCGACAACTACTTTATTTTCGGTTTTTAATGTCTTAATTATTTTTCCTGTTTTACCTTTATTAGAACCAGCGATAACTACAACTTCATCTCCTACTTTAAAGTTCATATTTATCCTCCTCTTATAGTACTTCTTTAGCTAAAGATACGATTTTCATATAATCTTTATCACGAAGTTCTCTTGCTACTGGTCCAAAAACACGGGTTCCTAATGGACTCTTGTCATCACGAATGATAACACATGCATTGTCATCGAATTTGATGTAGCTTCCATCTTCTCGGCGTACACCTTGACGGCTACGAACGATAACAGCTTTTACAACTTTTCCTTTTGGTACACTTGAATTAGGAATTGCATCTTTTACAGTTCCAACTACAACGTCACCGATGTTAGCAGTCTTGACTTTACTTCCTCCAAGTACACGAATTACTAATAATTCACGAGCTCCAGAGTTGTCAGCTACTTTTAATCTACTTTCTTGTTGTAACATAATTTTCCTCCTTCACTAGCACTATATAATTACTGCTTCTTTTACTATTTCTTTTAAATAGAAATGTTTAGTTTTTGAAATTGGTTTTGTTGATACAATACGTACAACGTCTCCAACTTTTGCCTTATTTGTTTCATCATGTACTGCATATTTTTTAGATTGCTTAACTCTTTTATGATATAAAGGATGAGTTTTATAACTTTCAACTAAAACTGTTATAGTTTTATTATTAGTTGCACTTACAACTTTACCTACTAACTCTTTCTTAATAGTCTTTTCCATTTTAACCCTCCTTCTCAACTGTTTCGCGTTCTTTTAAAACAGTTTTTAATCTTGCAACAGTGTGTCTTAATTCACGAATCCTAGAAGGTTTTTCAAGGTTACCTGTTGCTTGTTGGAAACGTAAATTAAATAATTCTTCTTTGGTTTCCTTCAATTTTTTATTGATATCTTCTGTGGATAATTCTCTTATTTCTTTAACCTTCATTTGATTCACCACCTTGTTCTTTTTTTACAAATTTTGTAGTGATAGGTAATTTATGACTAGCAAGTCTTAATGCTTCACGAGCCACTTCTTCAGTTACACCAGAAATTTCAAACATGATTTTTCCTTCTTTAACTACTGCTACCCAACCTTCTACATTACCTTTACCTTTTCCTTGACGAGTACCGATTGGTTTTTTAGTCAAAGGCATGTGTGGGAAAATATTAATATATACTTTACCACCACGTTTCATATAACGCGTCATAGCAATACGTGCTGCTTCAATTTGGTTAGATGTAATCCAAGCTCCTTCCTTAGCTTGTAATCCATATTCACCAAAATGTAATTCTGTATTTCCACGTGATTTCCCTTCATGAGGTAATCTATGAACACGACGGTACTTAGTTCTTGATGGTATTAACATAATTACTTACCTCCCTCAGGTTTTTCTTTTTTTTGTTTTTCAGGTTTATTAGACTTATTTAGGATTTCACCTTTATAAATCCATACTTTAACACCAATTTTTCCAAATGTAGTGTCTGCTTCAGCAGTTGCGTAATCTACATCAGCTCTTAATGTATGTAGTGGAATTGTTCCCTCTGTATATCCTTCTTTACGAGCCATATCAGCTCCACCTAATCTTCCAGATACTGAAGTTTTGATTCCCTTTGCTCCTGCTTTCATTGCATTTCTAATTGCTCTTTTTTGAGCCATACGAAATGAAATTCTATTAGAAATTTGTCTAGCTATATCATCTGCTACTAATTGAGCATTTAGTTCTGCTTTTTTAATATCTACAATTGATATTTGAACTTTTTCGTTAACCAAATTAGACAATGTTTTCTTTAATTTTTCTATTTCTTCTCCACCTTTTCCAATCATAACACCAGGTTTTGAAGTATGAACTGTAACTTCACATTTTTTGCTTGTTCTTTCGATTTCAACTTTAGCAATGCCTGCATTTTTCATGTTTTTTTCAAAATATTCACGAATTAGCACGTCATTTTGTAAGTTTTTAGCAAAATCTTTTTTGTTTGCATACCATTTTGCTTCCCAGTCCTTGTTAATGCCAAGTCTAAGTCCATTAGGATTAACTTTTTGTCCCATGTTTTTCCCTCCTTGTTATTTTGTAGCCACTGTTATAATAATGTGACTAGTTCTTCTATCTTTATGTCCGATATGAGAACGTGAATCAAACATATGACGTTTCATAACAGGACCAGCGTCAACTCTTGCTTCTTTAACATACAATGAAGTTTCATCTGCACCATTGTTGTTAACAGCATTAGCAACAGCAGAGTCTAATACTTTTTTAATTAGTCTTGCTGATTTTTTATTAATATTTGCTAATATGGCTTGTGCTTCACTTACTTGTTTTCCACGAATTAAGTCAATTGTTAATCTTGTCTTAATTGGAGAAACACGAAGTGATTTAGCTATTGCTTTTGCTTCCATATTTTCCCTCCTAGTCATTTTTTAATTATTTGTCTTGTCCATGTCCACCAAATTTACGTGTTAAAGCAAATTCGCCTAATTTATGTCCTACCATATCTTCGGTTACATAAACGGGAATAAATTCTTTACCATTGTGAACCGCAAATGTATGTCCTATAAAATCAGGATAAATTGTGGAACGGCGTGACCAAGTTTTAATGACTTCTTTTTTCCCAGATTCATTTAATTGTTTAACCTTTTTTAGTAATCTATCGAATACATAAGGTCCTTTTTTTAAACTTCTAGCCATTTTTAATCATCCTTTCCTATTTACTATTACGACGACGTACGATTAATTTATCTGATTGTTTTTTCTTACGTGTCTTATATCCAAGTGCTGGTTTACCCCAAGGTGTCATTGGTGCTTTACGTCCTACTGGAGCACGTCCTTCACCACCACCATGTGGATGGTCATTAGGGTTCATGACAGAACCACGAACTGTTGGACGAATTCCCTTATAACGATTACGTCCTGCTTTTCCTATTTTTACAAGTGATGCATCTTCGTTACCAACTTCGCCGACAGTAGCCACACATGTTCCTAATACTTTTCTTTGCTCTCCACTTGATAGACGAAGCATTACATATTTTCCTTCACGACCTAGTATTTGAGCAGATGAACCAGCAGATCTAGCTAGCTCTCCTCCCTTACCTGGGCGAAGCTCAATGTTATGTACCATAGTTCCAACAGGAATATTCATAAGTGGTAAAGCATTACCTACTATAATATCAGCATTTTCTCCAGCTTCAATCTTACTTCCAACAGTTAAACTCTTTGGAGCTAAAATATATCTTTTTTCACCATCTATATAATTTATTAAGGCGATGTTTGCTGTTCTATTTGGATCATATTCTATACTAGCTACAACGCCAGGCACATTTAATTTGTTTCTCTTAAAGTCAATGATACGATACTTTCTTTTAACTCTACCGCCTTGATGTCTAGTAGTGATTTTTCCTTGATTGTTACGACCACTATTTTTCTTTAGAGTAACAGTTAAACTTTTTTCAGGAGTACTTGTAGTTATTTCTTCATTTACTAAGGTACTCATTTTTCTTTGACCTGGTGTAGTAGGTTTATAATTTCTTATTGCCATAATTTAATCTCCTTTCTAACCAAGTTCTATGGTTTGACCTTCAGCTAATGTTACAATAGCTTTTTTAGAACGGTTTGTTAAACCTGTATAACGGCCAACTCTTTTCTTTTTAGGTTTTTCGTTAATAGTTGAAATTTTAACAACTTTAACATTAAATAGTTTTTCAATTGCTTGTTTGATTTCAGTCTTATTTGCTTTTGGATCTACTCTAAAAGTATATTGTCCATTATTTGAAGCATTTTGTGACTTTTCAGTTATAACTGGTGCTTTGATTATTTCTAAATATTTAGTATCCATTATGCTAGCACCTCCTCAATAGCTTTAATAGCTTCTTCTGTTGCTAAAACAACGTTAGTTGCTACTAAATCCAAAACATTAATCTCATCTGCTGTTATTAAAGCAACATTAGAGAGATTTCTTGAAGATAATATTATATTTTCATCTAATTCCTTAACTACGATTAATACTTTTTTATCTTGAATATTTAGTGTTGTTAAAACATTAAGCATTTCCTTAGTTTTTGGTGTAGGTAAAGTTATATTATCAACAACAATCAACTCTTTATCGTTTGCTTTTTCAGTTAATGCACTTTTGATTGCTAATTGTCTTTCTTTACGGTTTTGTTTTTTAGAATAATCTCTTGGTACTGGAGTTCCGTAGTTTCCACCACCTACCCATTGTACAGCTCTAATTGAACCTTGACGGGCATGACCTGTTCCTTTTTGTCTCCATGGTTTTCTTCCGCCACCACTGACTTCAGAACGATTTTTAGTTTTATGTGTTCCTTGTCTTAATGATGCTCTGGCTAAAATAATGGCATCATATAAAACTTTATCATTTGGGGTAATATCAAATACATTTTCATTTAGTTTAAAGTCTTTTACTTTTTCACCTTTAAGATTTAAAAGTTCTACCTTTTTCATTATTGTTTCCTC
This sequence comes from uncultured Bacilli bacterium, assembly GCA_947628745.1. GTDB lineage: Bacteria > Bacillota_I > Bacilli_A > RF39 > UBA660 > CAG-417. The sequence goes on from CANRBB010000001.1 coordinate 16,436, forward strand.
CTTTCATCACTTTTGTTTTACAAATTACATCATAAATAGTGATGATTATTCTGCATTTTCAGTTGTAGATTCAGTTTCTTCTACTGCTGGTTCAACTTTTTTGTCTTCATAACTAATCAAGTCAGCAGAGTTTTTCTTTGTAGGATTTTTAACTGCAGTTTTGATTATTACTAAAGATTTTTTAGCACCTGGAACATTACCTTTAACTAAAATACAATTGTTCTCCATGTCAACTTGAATAATTTCTAGATTTTGTACTGTTCTAGTAACATTACCCATTTGCCCTGGAAGTTTTTTACCCTTTAATACGTGCATAGGTCTCATAGTACCTAATGAACCAACACCTCTATGGTATTGTGAACCGTGTCCCATTGGACCACGTGATTGGTTGTAACGTTTAATTACACCTTGGAACCCTTTTCCTTTACTAGTTCCTGTTACATCAACGATTTCTCCTGCTTCGAAGATATCTGCGGCTATTACTTGTCCTAATGTGTAATCGTTAACGTTTACTCCTCTTATTTCTCTTAAGAAGCGCTTAGGTTCAGTATTAGCTTTATTTGTATGACCCATCTTTGGCTTATTGCTAACTTTTTCGCGAACAGTTTCTGTTCCTAATTGAATAGCATCATAGCCATCTTTTTCTACTGTTTTTATTTGAGTAACAACATTTGGTTCTACTTCAATAACAGTTACCGGAATTAATTTACCATCTTTTGTAAATACTTGAGTCATGCCGGTTTTTTTACCTAAGATTCCTTTCATTATTATTTCCTCCTATAAGTTACATTGTTTTGATTTCAATTTCTACACCACTTGGTAAATCTAAATGAGCTAACGCATCAATAGTTTCTTTACTTGGGTTTTTGATATCAATCAATCTTTTGTGTGTACGCATTTCAAATTGTTCACGAGAATCTTTATCCTTGTGAACAGCTCTTAAGATTGTGAACTTTTCAATTTCAGTTGGAAGTGGAACTGGTCCAGAAATTTCCCCACCTGATCTTTTAATAGTTTCAACAATTCTAGTTACTGCATTATCAAGTATTTTGTGATCATAAGCTTTCATTTTAATACGTAATTTACTTGTTGACATTAAAAATCCTCCCTTCGCCTATATCTTAGTATAGACTTGCTCCGTGCAAATAACCCAATACAACAGTAACAACTTCTCCTGGCGTATCAGCAACCTTGCACATCTAAGCAGTCACACAACTGTAATTTTAACACTTCTAAACTGTTTTTGCAACATTTTTTTAGTTTTTTCATTGCTTTTTTCGTGATTTACTTAAAATTTAACGCTTTTTTCGTGATTAAACTTTGAGAAGCATAATTAAAGTCTCTTTTTGTGGTGTGAAGAATTACCTATTTTCTTGATTGAAGCTGGCATGACGCTTGTTGTACCATATTTTTTATTAATATTATCGATAATTTCTTGCATATCATCAAGGTGATTAGTTTGAGGATTGGTAAATAATGAGACTTGCTCCTCTCTAACATCAGTAAAATCAGAAAGGCGTACTCCTATATTCCTAATAGCTTCATCTTTCCAACTGTCTTCTAAAATTTTTATAATAACCTTATATATATTTATTGTCCTATTTTCAGGAGTTTGTAATTTAGTCTGCTTTTGATAAGTTTCAAAATAGCTGTTTTTATATGTAATAGCGACTGTCTTGGCATATTGTTTTTGTTCACGTAATGTTCTGGTGACTTCTTCAGTTTGTCTAAAAAGAATTTCTTTCAGTTTTTCAATATCTGCACAATCGTATGGTAGTGTCTCTGAGACACTAATACTTTCGGACTTGCTTGATCTCATGGTTACTTTAGAGTAATCTATTCCGTTGGCGAATTCAACTAAGAGGCGTGCCTGAGACTTAAAGTATTTTTCTAGTTTTTTATAGTTAGTATTAGCTAAATCACGAATAGTTATAATGCCCAACTTTTGTAATTTGAGGCTGGTACTTTTTCCAACCATGAATAAATCACCGACTGGTAAAGGCCACATCTTGGTTTCTATTTCTGATTGATATAATGTGTGGACTTTATCTGGTTTTTCAAAGTCGGAAGCCATTTTGGCACATAGTTTGTTGTTACCAATACCTACATTAACAGTAAAACCAAATTTATTTTTGATATCATTTTTGATTTGGTAGGCAAGTTTAAGGTAATCTTTATATAGGTATGATGTTCCCGTTAAATCAAGAAAGCACTCATCTATGGAATATCTTTCAATTTTAGGGGTGTACTGAGTGAGATAATTATACATTATATTAGATTCATTATAATACCAAGCGTAGTCTGGTGGATATGTTTTTAGTTGAGGGTATTTCCTTCTAGCACTATACAAAGTCTCAGCAGTTGTGATGCCATACTTTTTGGCAATAGGGCTTTTGGCTAAGACAATACCATGTCGCTCTTGTTCATTGCCTCCAATCACAGAGGCTATTTTTCTGATGTCCTGGTGGGATCCTTCCTGAAGCATTTTAACCGCAGTCCATGATAAGAATGCATTATTTACGTCAATATGAAATATAATTCTTTGTCTCACGGAAAATTACACATCCTCTCTTTTTAAAATGCCATGTTCTCTTTTTCATATGCCATATAATATGCCATATAATCTTAAGAACTATTTTTCATAACCTTTAAGTTCATTTTTTTAAGTAGCTTATAATAAAAGTAGGGAACTTTTCTTTATAATACTCTACTTATAGACAATAAACAATATATAAAAATATGGGAATTGTGCTATTTTATAGGTAGTTTTATAGCAAACTCAAAACTAGTAATAATTATCGATAAAATATAGCAGGTCAAATGACTAAGTATTAACATTTTTTACTTCTATATCAATCATTTTTTACTTCTATATCAATGATTCTACAAAAATTTATAAAGACGGAGGCAAAAATAAAATATCATTTACTATAATTTTTGGGTTAAATGATATTCTATTATTTTTGTTATTCTTCTATTAAATTATTTCCAGTCATCTCGGGTGGTACTGGCAAGTTTAAAAGTGAGAGCATCGTAGGAGCAATATCAGCTAATTTGCCGTTATTTAGCCTAATACCTTCTTTAGTTACAATTAGGGGAACAGGGCTTGTGGTATGAGACGTGATGATGTTGTTTTCCTCATCTAACATGATATCGCAATTGCCATGATCAGCTGTAACAAGCATAATGGCGCCTTGATGTTTAGCTTCCTCATATATTCTTCCTAAATTATAATCTACTGTTTCAATGGCCTTAACAACAGCGTCAAAGTCGCCAGTATGTCCTACCATATCGCAGTTTGCAAAATTTAAAATGATAACATCAAAATTAGACATTTCTTTTAGAAGGACATCTGTAAGTTCAGATGCACTCATTTCGGGTTTTAAATCATAAGTTGCTACCTTGGGTGATGGTATCAAAATCTTTTTCTCACCATTTAAATTTTTTTCAAGCCCACCGTCAAAAAAATACGTTACATGGGCATACTTTTCCGTTTCAGCGATTCTTAATTGTGATAAGTTAAGACTACTAATATAGTCTCCAAAAGTATTTTTTAAATTTTCAGTTTTGAAAGCTTGTTTCGATATAAGTGTATCTGAGACGTACATCATAGTAACAAGTTTGATATTTTTTAATTTTTTCGATTGAAATTCATTAAAAGATGGGTTACTAAGGGCTGTAAATAATTCACGAAGGCGGTCAGGTCTAAAATTATAAACTAGCAGGCCATCTCCATCTTTTAGAGTGCCAGTTGTGTCAAGAATAGATGGTTTTACAAATTCATCAGTGATATTTTCTTGAGCTGTTTTTGATACTAATTCTTGGTATGATGAGTATTTTTCTCCTTTCCCATATACAATAGCATCGTAAGCTAATTTAATACGTTCCCATCTATTATCGCGATCCATGGCATAGTATCTGCCTGAGATGGTGGCGATTGAGCCAATATTGGTTTGTTTGATTTTATTATCTAACATAGATAAGTATTTATCTTTCAAATCTGGTAAAGTATCTCGTCCATCTAAGAATACATGATAGTAAACTTTTCTGAGATTTTCCTTTTGACACATATCTATTAGGGCAAAGAGATGATTAATATGAGAATGAACACCTCCGTCGCTTAACAGACCAAAGATATGTAAAGCTGAATTATTTTTTTTGACGTGATTTATTACAGATAAAAGCTCTTCGTTTTGAAAAAAATCGCCATTTTGGATACTGTTATTTATTCTTTCTAAAGGTTGATAAACAATTCTGCCTGCACCTATATTTAGGTGTCCTACTTCACTATTTCCCATTTGGCCCTCAGGTAAGCCAACAGCTTTACCACTAGCTTCCAAGAGACTGTGAGGGTATTTATTCCAAAGTTTTTTTATGTTTGGAATATTGGAATGCATAATTGCGTTACCGTGTTCTTCCTCGCGATAGCCAAAGCCATCTAATATTGTTAAAATTATTTTTGTCATGTTAGCCTCCTAAACGTTTAAGTCTGTCAAACAAAATATGGCATAGATGGGTATGTATCTTGTGTCTTTACGCGTTGAAAAATTATTTTCTGTAATGCGATAAGCTTCTATTACTGTGTATTTTTTCATGAATACTGATAGAGACTTTGCTTTGGAGTTAGATATCGTTGCTAACTCAATGGGAATGATTTTACCCATTCTATTTTGGATAACAAAATTGACTTCTGCCTTACCTTCAGATTGATAGTAAAAGAGTGGATAATTTGCCTGAGCGATAGTTGTAGCTATATGGTTTTCATAGAGTGTTTCCTTCATTTTCTCATTAGTTAATAGCTCCTTAGCATTAAGATGAAGCATACTAAATAATAGTCCTACATCATTTAAATATAATTTAAAGCTGTCCACTTCACGGCAAGAGCTAAGTGGTGATTTAACACTTGTAATTTTGTAACTTCGATAGACAATTTGATTATTTACTAAATAGTTAATGGCGTTATCATATTCTTTCTTACGTCGTCCAAAGCCTAACAGACCATATTGAAATTTTTTGTTTTCTTTTTTTAATTGATAAGGAATAGAATTAAGAACAGCAGTGGAACGTTCTATATCAATCAAATTTTTATTTTTGCCTAACTCACTTTTGTAGCAGTCTAATATTTTTTGCTTTATGGTATCTATTTTATAGTTGGAATAACCATTGATGCTAGCCATCACAACTTCAGGAAAGCCACCTGTTACAAGATATTCGTGAAAGTGATCTAAAGCTAAGCGATGGAATGCACAATTTTTTCTTTTGGTGAATGATTCTCGTATAAGGTTGGCTAGGTCTTTTTCGTTATGAGCCCATAAATATTCTTCGAAGTCAAGACAGTTCATGCCTTTAAATTGTAATTCTTCTCCTTTATATTTAGTAATATTTTCTTTGTGGGACGTTATCATAATGATATGGTATTTGCTTAACTCACTACCAAATAATTTTATGGTTTTAACCATTTCAACATTATCTATATTGTCTAATATTATTAAGGTGTCATCCTTAAGAATCGTTTCTCCTGATAATAGTGACATAGTTAAAATAATTCTTTCTGTGGATTTTTCTTTGGTAAGCAGTTCTTCTAATTGTTTATTATTATCAGCATTAAAATAGATAACGTTTTTATACTCTTTTTCTCCAAATTCTAAGACAGTAAAAGTCTTCCCCACTTGCTTAGGTCCGTATATTAAGAGGGGCTTTCGAACAAGATCATTCTTCCATTTTTGGAGAAAATAATTGATTTTTCGTTCCATATTTTGTATCCTCCATACACATTTTATAAATTAAGTATATATATTTATGGGCGCATAGTCAAGTGTTTCTCTTTTTGAATTTCGAGTTTCTCTTTTTGAATTTCGAGGTGTTTATTCTGTTTTAATTTTGATTCATCCTTTTGACTGCAATTTGTTTCGCAAGTCCACAAAATTAGTTAATAGGCGCTATCGAAATTAATAAAATAAATTATTTGACAGCAATATCATTTTTGTAGTTCTATATCAGTAATTCTATAAAATATTACTAAATAAAAAAAGACATATTTGCCTTTTTTAAATAACAGTAGCAGTTTCATGAAACTCTAGTCGTAGTTTATCAGCTACTGTTACAATAAATTCAGAGTTGGTCGGTTTAGCTTTGTCAATATCTACGCTATGCCCAAATATTTCTTCCATTAAGTCCCAACTGCCTCTATTCCAACTTACTTCAATAGCGTGTCTAATGGCCCTTTCAACTCTTGATACGGTAGTATCATACTTCTTGGCAATATCTGGATACAACTCTTTAGTAATGCCTCCAACAATACCAGGTCTATCGTATATCATGATGATACCATCTCGAATATATTGATATCCTTTAATATGCGAAGGTACTCCTAATTCATGCAATATTTTAGTAATAGATTTTTCTAAATTATTATGATATAAGTCAATGGATTTACCATTATATTTACCTTGCCCTACAACATTTTCTATTGTTTTTTCTAGTTCCTTTAATTCAAAAGGTTTAAGTATAAAGTAGCTGATGCCCATTTCAGAAGTCTCTCTAATAATATCTGGACTATTATAAGATGTTAAGATAATAACTTTCTTGTCAATCTGTTTATCTTTCATTTTTTCTAAAACAGCTTTACCGTCTTGTTTTGGCATAACTAAGTCGAGTAAAATCAAATCATAGTCGTCTCTTCTTTTGTCGATAAGATTAAATCCTTCTTCTCCATTGTGTGCTTCTAAAACAATATTTATATCTTTATCTTTATTAAAATACTGCTTAACCATTTTTACTAATTCAACGTTATCGTCTATCATTAGTACGCGAGTTTTTCCCATTTTATCTCCTTTCCTATACTACTACGCTTTTTCATTATATAACATTTTTTTCACTTTTTGTAGGGACTAAAAATGACAAGTTTTGTCGAACAAGTAAAATACTGTAAAAAAGACCTTAGTCTAAGCTTTTTTGCGATAAATTATTAATAATCTTGGTTAAAATTTCAGTATCATTTCCAGCTTTGCCTAGAAAAAGACCATCTAAGTTGGCAAGATTAGCAACCGGTAAATAATTGTCTATATTTAAACCACCACCATAAATACACTGGTTGTTTGGTAATACATTTTTAATTAAATTTATTTGAGACTGAATGTAGGCACAATCTGGAATAGTATTGGTTTCGACTGCCCAAACAGGCTCATAGGCGATAATTACTTTTTCTTTTTCCTCTGGTCTAAGGTTTATTAAAGCTTCTTTTATTTGAGTAGTAATAACATCCGTTGTAAGTTTGTTTTCATATTCATTTTGATTTTCTCCAATGCAGAGTATGGGAATAATATCTTGAGCTAAGAGATTCAAAATTTTTTTATTGATAATTAAAGAATCCTCGTGGTTTATTTTTCTTCTTTCACAGTGACCTACAATGGCATATGAGACATCTAGTGATTTTAATTGGCGAGCTGTTATTTCTCCTGTAACAGTAAAATTATCATAGGCGCTTACATCTTGACTACCTATAAAAAAATTATGATTATGTCTTATAGATAAATAGGGATAACTTGGGCATAATATTAAAGTATGATTAGTATTTAGGGTAGATAAATTTTCTAAATATTTTGTGTAATCTTCATATAAAAAGGTATTCTTATTGTTTAATATTATTATCATTTATTGTCTCCTTATTTTATTCTTTCCTTATTTTGTCATATAACCTGTTAAAAATATTTTTAGAAGCATTTTTTTCATATATTGCCCTTCGATAAACATCTAATACTGCTTCTCCAAAATACTTAGTGCTAAACTTCTGAGTAGATATTTTAGCTTGTCTGCTGAGATATTGTCTTTCTTTATTATTATGGTATAATTCTTGAATTATATTTATGAGATCTTCTTCTGTTTCAAAAATGCGCCCATTTAGGCCATCGATAACGGTTTGCGAAAAGGCATCATCATTAATACAAAGGGGTACAACACTGGCAGACATGGCTTCAATAACGGTTAAGCCTTGAGTTTCACTTTTTGAGGCTGTAACATATAGATCAGCGCAATTATAAAAATAAGGCATTTCTTCCCATGAAACTTTACCTGTAAAAATGGTATATTTATCTAAGCCAATGGCAGCAACATCTTGTTCATATTTTTGTCTTTCTGGTCCATCTCCAACTAGTAAAAGTTTGATATTGGGATGTTTTTTAACAAGAGATTTATGAACATTAAAAATAAATTCTAAGTTTTTTTCACTTGCTAGTCTACCTACCCAAATAATAACAAAATCGTGTCTAGAAATATTAAATTGTTTATATAGTCGATTAAGCTTATGCTTATCAAGATTTTCTTTAAAAAAGCGTTCAATTTCAATACCAGTTGGGATAACATTAATATTTTTTTCAAACTTATATCTTTGCCTAAATAAATCATAAATTTTCTTAGTAGGAACAATTAATTCGGTTGCTGTAGTGTCACAGTAAAACTTAGTAAGATATTCTACTACTTTATTACTAGCTTTTTTGACGTGTCCTTTTGTTAAATAATAAGTATAATCTTCATACCAAGTATGATAAGTGTGTACTAAAGGAATATAAAATTGTTTGGCAAAAAGTCTAGCAAATGTTCCAACTCCAAATTCAGTATGAGAGTGAATGACGTCTAATTTCCAACTTTTTATTTGGTTTATGACTTTAATCGGATAGATACGACTGAGGCGATAATTATAGATACCAGTTGGAATACTAGGTATTCTTAAAACTTTGTGTTTTTCATCATAATCGAATTTAATCATACTATCATTAGTTGTTACGAGATAGACTGTATGATTATGTTCTTCAAGAGATTTTTTTAGCATATAAACACTAGTTGATACGCCATTTATTTGGGGGAAGTATGTATCTGTAAATATTCCTATTCTCATTGATTTATTCCTTTCTCTTTTGTGTACTCAAAATCTCGTTCAATTATTAATGGTAATACTTTTTCAATATTGTTTTCATCATATAATGTGGTATAGTCCAAGTCTTCAAATTCTTGTAAATTGCTTTGGGAGCCCGTAGGGATAAGAAAAATTATAGTTTCAATATTTGAATTTTTAAAGATATAGTTTACAACTGCATTATTATCATTTTTAGTTCCACCCTGATAATATATATGAGCCGTTCTTAAATCTTTGGCATAGTCTATTAGATAGGCATTATGAATTTTTTCTTGTCTTGTTGTGTATAAGATGCTTTTACCAATAGGGCAAGTCATTTTTTCTAAGAGATATTCATTTTTACTATAATTGGTTCTAACTTTATTGAGAAGGCTACTATAATTAGTTTTATGTAAATTATCATATTCAGTTATTAACTCTTGATCATATTGGTTATATGGATCTATTTCCTTAATCGGAGATATTTTTACTTCTGGTAAGCTATTCATAAATTATTCCTAATTTAAGAGTTTTAGGGCCTCTAAATCTTTACCTTCTAAATATTCAAGAGTAGCTCCTCCACCGGTTGAAATGTGGTATATATTTTGGGCAAGGGATGGTTTGTTTTTAACAGCAGCGACGGTATCTCCACCACCTATAATAGTCTTTATATTATGCTCAGCTAAGAAAGATAAAAGGCAATTAGTTCCCTCTTGAAAAGGCTTATATTCATAAGCTCCCATAGGACCATTCCAAACTACGGTTTTGGCAGAGGCTAAATATTGGCTAAATAAATTAATTGTTTGAGGTCCGATATCTAGACCCATCTCGTCTGATGCGATTTCACCTAAGCCTTTGATAGTAACACTATTATCGTTTGAAATAGTAGGTGCGCAAATAAAGTCAACTGGTAATATAATTTTATCACTATATTGATTTAAAATATCTTTACAATATTCCAAATGACTTTCATCAACAAGAGAGTTACCTACTTCATATGATTTAGCTTTCAAAAACGTAAAAGCCATACCACCACCGATTAAAATATAGTCAGCCTTAGTAATTAAATTGTTAATAACACCTATTTTATCACTTACTTTGGCCCCTCCTAAGATGACTAAGTAAGGGTGCTGTGGTTTATCTAGAGAGCTTAGGGCATTTATTTCTTTTTCTACAAGGAAACCAGCTGCACTTTCTAAGTTGGTTTCAATTCCTACATTAGAGGCATGAGAACGGTGAATTGTACCGAAGGCATCATTAATAAAGACATCGCCGAGACTGGCCCAATATTTGCCTAATTCTTGGTCATTACTGCTTTCCTTATTGCCTTTTAAATCTTCATAGCGAGTGTTTTGGAGAAGAACAATATCCTTTACCTTCATATTGTGAACAAAATTTTCTACAATAGGTCCTCTCGTGGCGTTTAGAAAGTGAACTTTAGTGTGGAGCATTTTTTCTAATACGGGGGCTACGATTGCTAAATCGTTGAGAGCTAAATCTTGTTCAGTTTTTATTCTTCCTAAATGTGATAAAAGAATAATTTTAGAATCTTGTGCTAGAGCATACTCTATTGTTTTTAAACTTTCTTTAATTCTTGTATCATCTAAAATTTTGCCATTTTTAATTGGTACATTAAAATCGCATCTAATTATTACTGTTTTATTTTTTATATCTAAATCTTTTATGGTTTTCAATTCTATCTCTCCTATATGTTTAGTATAACATTTTTTCCACAATAATTGTGGAAATTTTTGTATCTTGAGGGAAAAGGCGTAAAATAAAGGCATGTTTAGGCACACCAAGTCTTATGATTTCAGGGCTTTTTATTTTTTGAATAAATTAAAAAAGAACTGAATAGAAATTATTAATTTCCACTCAGACCCCTTAATTATTTTATTTAAGTAAATATTTAGCTGTTCTTACCATTTGGGTTGAATAACCCATCTCATTATCATACCAGGCAACAACCTTAACAAGTTGTTTACCATCGACTTCATTGATACTGGTTAGAAGACCATCTACTAAAGCACCTAGGCTACTGCCGATTATATCACTTGAGACAATGGGATCTTCAGTATAACCTAGTGTCTCATTGGCATTCTGTTTTAGAACTGTGTTTATTTCATCAACAGTAGTATTTCTTTTAAGTTCAAGAACTAAATCAATGACAGAGCCATCCATTACTGGTACACGCATGGCACTACCTTGCATTTTACCATCTAAGTTTGGCAAGACTTTACCTATGGCACTAGCGGCTCCAGTTGAGGCAGGAATAATATTGCCTGCTGCTGCTCGACCACGTCTTGCTCTAATACCTTTTTTATGTGCAATATCGAGAGTTGTTTGATCATTAGTGTAGGCATGTATAGTTGTCATATATCCTTTTTCAATGCCAAATTCTTTATCCAAAACCGCAAGAACTGGAGCAAGACAGTTAGTAGTACAACTAGCTGCTGAAATAATTTGCTCATCTTTAGTTAAAATCTCATGATTAGCATTGTAAACAATAGTTTTAAGATCACCCGTCGCAGGTGCAGAAATAATTACCTTTTTAGCACCACTTTTAATATGAGCCATGGCCTTATCTTTATCAGTAAAGTGACCTGTACACTCAAAAACAACATCAATATCTAAATCCTTCCAAGGAAGTTCTTCAGGATTAGGGCTCGCAAATACTTTTATTTTCCTATTTCCAACAATGATATTATCATCTTCAAAACTAATGTCGTCAACGCGATAGTTTCTATGATTGCTGTCATACTTTAGTAAATAAGCCAATTGTTCAGCATCTGTTAAATCATTAATCGCAACAACTTCTAAGTCTTCATCTTCTTCCATAAGACGGAAAACAAGTCTGCCAATACGTCCAAAACCGTTAATGGCTACTCTTATCATATTTATCATCTCCTATTTAAGGATATAATAAAAATCATTTTTAGTCTAGATTTTTTTACTTGGGTTGAGTCATTTTCACGTATTTTTTACATGATGTAGAATAAAAAGTTAAATTCTTGATATAAAGGAATAGGAGAATCTAATTTTTCATTCACCGTTTTTTACATAATTCATGAAATTTAGTAATAACTATCAGTTAAATATGTTGTTTAGTATCAATTGCTTTTTTATTAGGCTATCAATAATTATATGATATTTTGTCGAGCTCAGCTTTTTATAAAATAAAAAGTCCACAGTATTTGTGAACTAAACTTATTTAGATAATTTTTTAATTTTATCTACTACTTCATGATTAGAGCTCTTATTTTTTATAGCCCATGAATCATTTGAATCACTACGATTATATAATTTATAATCACTTAGAATACTTTTCTTATAATGGTTAATAGCTTTTACTGCCTCTTTTTTATACTTTTTGAAGTCGTCATTTGTCATTTGATCGGCAGTTTCTTCAAAATATTCGCAGTAATCTAGAACGTCTTTAATATCTTTATCTTTTATATTTACTATAAAATGTTGTCCTGTTTGTTGAGCTGTATATTTAACAGCATAACTATCGCCCTCACCATTAGTAATGCTTAAATTTTTATATTCCTCAGGATCTAAGTGTGTTGCATCAATTATTTTACTTTGAATAATTAATTGTCCATAAGTTTTTAAAGTCTCATTTCCTTCTGAAATAATCTGACTATTGATTATATCCTCAGCATATTCCAAATCCATAGCCAATCTATTGTATTCGATAGCTTCTTCACTAAAATCTTTGTAATTTACATCAGTTTCTTTAAATTCTTTTATCTTTTTTCTTAGTGTATTAAGGCTAGTATTTTCTACCTCTAATTTTTCCTCAGCACTAAGTTCTCTTAATCCTTCATCATAATCAATAATTTTATGTAATTTTAAATCCTCTAAATCATTTGATATAGCTATCATGTTTTCAATAGTATCTAGTCTTGATATAATTTCAAAATCGTTAAATAAAGAATTTACTTTAGCTTCTTCGATAGTAGTTTTTTCTTCATATATGCCTATTTCACTACTATATAATGCTAAAACATCATCAATAGATTGTTCTTCATTAACGCTTGCAATCACAGATTTTGTAGATACATCGCTAATAATAGCTTTTTCTCTACTTTTTATTAAAGTATAACCTGCTCCTATACAAGCTAAGGCTGTTGCTGTGGCAACTATTTTTAAACTCTTTTTCTTTTTTTTCGGTGCGGCGGTTTTAACAGAAGCCTCTTCATTTATTTTTTCTATATCTTTGTTTGGCTTGAATTCAAATGGTTTTTCCCATGTATTATTATTCACTTTAATCTATCCCCCTCATCAAAGTTATTAAATTATATCACTATTTTATGAATATGTCAAGGAAATAATAACTTTATGTGGGAATTGTATGATTAATTTATGATAATGTCTTAAGTGTTAACTTTTGAAAATGTCTCAAAAGTAATAGTCTCAAAAGTAATATATAATATGTTACTTGAGGTGACAAAATGAGAAAGGTTGAATTAAGAATGAATGAACAAGAAAAATATGAAGTAATCAAAGAATTAGTAGATCACAACGGAAATAAAAACAGAGCTGCTGAAAAGCTCGGTATATCTAGAAGACAAATTGATCGTCTTATTATTATTTATAAGGAGAAAGGCAAATCTGGTTTTATTCACGGTAACCGTGGAAAATGTCCCAGCAAGACATTAGATAAGTCAATCTCCGAAGATATTATACTACTCTATAAACACAAATATCAAGATTGGAATTTTAGTTTTTAGAGAAATAATGACTTTAGCAGTTAAACTGTGAAGTAAAGTAAATAGAGAAATTGAAAATTTTGTTTTTTATGTTAATGTACATAGTTAGGAGGAGGTTGTATTGGTGAAGAAACAAAGACAATCAAATTTTGAATTATTAAGAATTATATCTATCATATTAATTATCTCATTTCATTATGTTTATAAAAGTAATTTTATTATAACTGACTTAAATGCTAACAATTATATGATAAAAATCTTTTGGTTACTTGGAGAAGTGGGTGTTAATCTTTTTGTACTGATAAGTGGTTATTTTATGATTAAAGGTAAATTTAATTGTAGAAAAATACTTTTATTGTTTGGTGAAGTTATATTTTATAATTTGCTTAATGCTACACTTCTTAAAATAACCACTGGAACAATTCCTATATTGAGTTTAATTTATTCACCCTACTGGTTTGTTAGAATGTATATTATACTTTATCTTTTAAGTCCTTATATTAATCGATTAATAAATAATATTTCTAAAAGGGAATATCAACATTTACTATTAATTTGTATAGTAATTTGGAGTATTTTACCAACAATTTTAGGTATTACAGTTAATTCAACTGAGAATTTTGATTTCTACTGTAGAATGATTTGGTTTATAATAATGTATTTAATTGGTGGATATATTAAATTATATGGTATTAAATTTCTAGAAAAGCGAAAAAATGCTTTGATTTGTTTTATTATTTTAGCTGTAATATTATTTTCTTCTATTGGAATTATTAATTACATAAAATTATGGATTCCAAAATTAAATTTTTTAGAATTAGCTTATTTATGGTGTCCAAATAATATAATTACTTTATTATTAAGTGTTTCATTATTTGAGTTATTTGTTAATTTCAATATTGGTTGCAATAAAATGATAAATAAAATATCTTCTACTACTTTGGGTATTTATATGTTGCATGACGGCAAATTTGCTAGTTATCTTTGGGTTAATATTTTTCATACTAAGTCTGTTCTTTCATCAAAATACCCAATATTAGGAATAATTGGTGCTGTAATTATAATTTTTATTTTTGGAATTATCATAGATTTAGTACGCCAGGGGCTTGAAAATCATATTTTAAAAAAATACTTAAATTCGCATAAGATGGATATTTTGTTAAACAAAATTATTTATAAATGTAATCAAATATTAGACAATTATATTTAATTAAAAAATTTATTTTAATACACAAAAACACAAGTTTATACTGATGCTAATCATAAAACTTGTGTTTTTATTTAAACTATTCATTATCATTTGTAGTAGCAAAACAATTTTCTAAATCAACTTTATTGTTTGCTTTTTTGTTTTAATATAAAATTTATTAATAGTTTTAATTACATTAACTTTCATATTCTTCTTAAATGTAGTAATTGAGGAATCTTTATCAGCCATTTTATAAATTATATCTAATGAATATAATATCATTATTTGACAGACTCATTAACCATTTAAGTAAAATCTGATGTAGTAACAAGATTAAAAATCATATAAAAAGGGGAAAAGTGTTCCCCTGACAAATTAATATTGTTTAAAAAAACTATTTCCAATAAATTCTCTTAGTATTGAGTCTTTAGGTATGGCATCGGCTGGTATTGGTAGAAAGAAGCCTAAGAAATTGATTAATCTTTTTGCCTCCTCATAGCACTCATCTTTGGGATCTACTGCATACAGAAGAGGCTCTGCATATGTTTTTAAGACACCTATCTCATATATAAGGGCAGAATTAAAAGTATAATCAGCATTATCTTGATAAGGGAAAATATATTTTTCTTCTCCCACTCTTACGCTCGGCCAACTTGATATGGTGTGATTAACATTATGCCCCCTTGTTTTGTTGTCTCTAATTATTCTTCTTAATAATCTATTATCTGTTGTTGAGATGTAATTATGATTATCTATATTTAATTCTGTTAGGGCTGAGATATAGATACGAAATTTATTTTCTTGCTTGATGTTAGTTAAAATTCTTTTATCTAGAGCATGTATACCTTCTATAACTAATATTTGATTATTCTTTAATTGTATTTGAGAGGTATATTCTTTTTTTCCTGTTATAAAATTAAAAGTTGGTATTGTGACTTCTTTTCCACTTAATATTTCTTCTATTTGGCTATCGAATAAATCTAGATCTAAAGCTTCTAGGCATTCGTAATCTGGTTTCCCTGATTCATCTAGTGGTGTTTCTTCTCTTTCTACAAAGTAATTATCCATGGATAAAACTGAGGGATTTACTCCAAAACTTCTTAAATACATACATAGTTTCATTGAGGTAGTTGTTTTACCTGAAGATGAGGGACCAGCTATTAATACTATTTTAATATTTTCATTATTTTTAATTTGTTCAGCTACTTTTAACAATTCATTACTCTGTTTAGTTTCAGAAATTCTAATTAATTCTTCTACTTTGCCATTTGAAACTAGTCGATTTAAGTCAGCAGCATTTTCAATATGCATTAAGCGACCCCAATCATGACATTCTGCAAAAACTTGAAACATATGAGGATGTTCTTCATATGATTTAATCTTATCGGGTATATAAATTGTAGGAAATCTTAAAACAAAACTATTTTTTGTTAAATATGTAGTTTCAAATTCCCTTACTTGACTAGTATTTATAGGCATTTTAGTATAAAAATAGTCATAATACTCTCCTAATTTATAAAGTGTTATGTAGGTATTAGTAGTATATTTTAATATATTTACTTTTGCTTTATCTCCTATTTTACTAAAGTAATCCATAGCTTCTAACCTATCAACAGTTAATTTTTGAATAGGTCTTTTTTCTTTGATAATGCTAGTCATTTTGGTTTTGATGTCATCTAATCTTTTTTCCGTTATTTCAAAATTTGTTTCAATATATAATCCTTTATCTATTGAGTGTTCTACTCTAATATCATATTTTGAACCATACAATTCTTTTATGGATACAACTAAAATGAAAATAAGAGTATTAACGTGTATTTTATTCCCCTCTCGACTGGTTAAGTCTATAAGGTCTATATTTTTAGAGCGCGTTAATTCATAATCTAATTCTTTTAAAGTATTATTTACTTTGGCAATTATAATAGGATGTTTATAATTTTTTTGAAATTCGGCAGCGATTTCTTTTAGTTTTGTTCCTTTATTAACAAAAAATTCCTGATCTTTATATACTATTTTTATGTTATTCATGTATCCACCCTCTTTATTCTATGATTATTGTAGCATAATTTGACGTAATTTAAAATGTATATTTTCTTAATTTTACATTAAAATAATGGTAGGTGATGAGAATGAATTTAGTTCCGATGATTGTTGATAAAGAATTGGATGGAGAACGAAGTTATGACATATTTTCTAAGTTACTTAAGAATAGAATAATACTTTTGAGTGGAGAGATTGATGATAATGTGGCTAGTAGTATTGTGGCACAATTATTGTATTTAGATTCTATTAATAATGAAGATATTTCTTTGTATATTAATTCACCTGGGGGTAGTGTATCAGCAGGTATGGCTATATATGATACTATGAATTTTATTAGGAGTGATGTTAGTACCATTTGTGTGGGAATGGCAGCATCAATGGGAGCTTTTTTGTTAAGTAGCGGTGCTAAAGGTAAAAGAGTAGCTTTACCAAACAGTGAGATAATGATACATCAACCTTTGGGTGGTGCAGAGGGTCAAGCAACAGAGATTAAAATCGTTGCTGAACATATTATAAAACTGAAAAAAAAGCTTAACTCAATCCTTTCTAAAAATACTAATAAAAGTCTTAAGACTATTGAACGAGATACAGAAAGAGACTATTATTTAGATGCTGAGGAAGCTCTCAATTATGGTTTAGTGGATAAAATTATAACAAATAAAAAGGACTAGTTTTTCTCTTCTAATTTAGAAGCTAGTTCTTTTATTTTTCTGAAACGATGATTTAAGCCTGATTTAGTGATTGGTCTATTAGTTTCTAAAGAAATTATTTCACTTAATTCTTTAAGAGATGATTCTGGATATTTTTTACGGAATTCGAGAGCTTGTCTTGTTTTTTCATCTAGTAGTTCAACGCTCATATGTTTTTCAATAATTTTGATGTGCTCTAGTTGTTCTGTTGCTGTCTGGATGATTTTATCAGTATTGGCTTGTTCACAGTTATTGAGACGATTGGCTTTATTTTTAGTCTGATGATAGATTCTGACATCTTCGAAATATAAAACTGCCCGATTTGCTTTAATTATTTTAAGATAATCACTTATTTTCTCAGCTTCTTTGATGTATATCATGTAACCATTATTGCGAGTTAGTATTTTGGCGTTTAAATCGAATATATTGAGAAGTTTTTGAACAAAAACTGCTTCTTTAGGCTTATCTATTAATAATTCCATGTGATACTGGGAAGTCTTGGGATCATTAATACTCCCTTGGCACAAAAAAACTCCTCTTAAATAAGCTCTAATTTGTTCATTATCTCCTACAATATAGGTGGGTGGTGATTCTAAATATCGATTATGGCTATCGTTATATCCTACATCTTGAAGAATAAAATCAACTTTAGCCTTAATACTTATGATATTTAATTTACTTTTAGAAAAATTTAGGTAATCTTTTTTTTCTATTTCGGTGTCAACATCGTATAAATCTCTAATTAATTTTTTTATTCGGCTTAAAATATTTTCATTTTCACTTGTTAGATACAATTTATTATTTAAGAGATAACCATTGTTTCTAATATAGCCTGATAGTTCGGCGATGGCAACTGATTTTACTGTCGAAATAGTTATTATTTCATTTTTTATTTGAGTTGTAAATGACATATTAATCCCTCAACATATATTGCATAATTAACGATGCAAGTTTTATACTATCGTGCCTTAAAACTTGATTTTGTACTTTTATTAAATCTGCTTCTATTAGTTCTGTATTAGTTTTGGCAATATTTTCTCTATCAATAATAACTGGATCTTTTTGTTCTTTAGTTTCATATGTATCAGCTACTTCTTTATCTATTTGAGTGTTGCTGGCAATGATTGATGATATTTTTTTAGAATGTAGATAACTATTTAAAAGTTTAAGATGATCGCATACAGTAAATTTATCAGTTTCTCCTGGTTGGGTCATAGCATTGCAAACATACATTATTGGGGCTTTGCAGGTATCTATCTCATCTAAAACTTGATTACAAATTATATTGGGTAAAAGACTTGTGTAGATACTTCCCATACTAAATATCAATAAATCTGCTTCTTTTATGGCGTTTAAAGTTTCCTCTAAGACATGAGGTTCTTCCTTATAGAAGATGTGATCTATTGTTTCTTTACAGCTAGTTATTTCTGATTCTCCCTCAATGATGTGTCCTTCTTTGGTAGTAGCCATTAAAGTTATATCATTGTCTTCAGAAATGGGTAATACTGTGTGCCTTACATCTAACAGTTTTGATAAGTGTTTTATGGAATCTTTTAAACTACCTGTTATATCTAACATAGCTGTTAAAATAAGGTTACCTACGGCATGACCATTAAGATCGCTCGATGTATTAAAACGATATTCTAACATTTTTTTGATATCATCATCAGTATCTGATAAATTGGAAATAACTTTTCTAATGTCGCCTACGGCAGGAGTATTAAATTCTTTTCTAAGCTTACCTGTTGATCTACCATTATCTGAAACCGTGATAATAGCTGTTATATCAACGGGGAAGTCTTTGAGCCCACTTAATAGTGAAGAAAGCCCTGTACCTCCTCCAAATACGACTACTTTTTTTCGCATCTTATTCACCTTCTCTTTAATTTTTTATTTATTATATTCTATGTTTCTTCAACATAAGTTGTTTCTTTAGGGTGATAAAGTATAGCTTTTTTATCTTTAAAGACTTTATCTTTAATTATTAATATAACGCCGACAATTCCTAATATGATTGAGGCTATTTGAGCTATTTTGAAATTATATAATACAAGACTATCTAAGCGAAGCGACTCAATGTAGAATCTTCCGACTGAATACCATAAGAAATAAAAACCTGTTAGTTGTCCTACTTTAATATTCTTGCGATTTCTAAGGAGGCAAAGAATAATGAAACCATTTAAATCCCATAATGATTCATAGTAAAATGTTGGCTCATAGTAAACACCAAATATCTTCATGCCTTTAATGATGAATGCCGGTATCATTTCTTGTTTTAGCATTTGATAACTAGATACCGAACCAAAAGCTTCCTGGTTGAAAAAATTACCCCAGCGACCAATAGCTTGTCCTAAAATCACACCAACTACCATCATGTCTAGAATTTTTAATGTATTTAGGTTTCTTTTTTTGGAAAAAAAGTAGACATAAATTAAACCAAATATTATTCCACCATGAATAGCAAGGCCTCCTTGCCATATTTCTAGTATTTCTATGGGATTACTTAAGTAGTAATTTAGATTAAATACAACATAATATAATCTGGCACCTATGATACCAAATACTACGGTATTAAAAAGTAAATCGGTAAATTGTTCATTAGTAATTCCCTGCTTTTTCATTTCTTTGTAGATAATAGTAGCTGATACGAAGACAGCTATTAGAATAAAAATTGAATACCAGTATATTTGTACAATTCCTAAATCCAAAGCTATTTTATTCACGTTTATCACCTGTTCCTTTTATTCTTTTAATTAATGGCTTGTATATAAAGCTTTCTAAAGCAATGTTAGTTATAGATAATATAATGGAAATAATAAGAGCTATCCAAAAATTTCTTAGTTGGAAGTGATTTCCTAATATCCAATCGACAATTTTTAAGATAAACAAATTGATAAAAGGATAAAATAGACCTAAAGTCATCCCCGTTATAGGTATGGTTAATCTTACTAATAATGGTTTTATCGTTTTGTTTAGGGCGGAAATAATTAATACTATAATGAGAGCGTATATATAATGATGTTTTATATCTATGTACATACTTTTAAAGGTGTATGATATTAAAATAATTACTAATGTATAGCCTAAAATTGGTAAAATCCATTCAAGAATCTTAGCTAATATTTTAATATTTGGGGATGGGGAATAACTCATAATATCACTTTCTTCTTAATATTTTCTCTAAAAACTGTCCTGTGTATGAATTTTTAACTTTGCTGACCTCTTCTGGGGTACCACATGCTACTACTTCTCCTCCTTGGTCGCCTCCTTCTGGGCCAAGGTCAATAATATAGTCTGCTACTTTGATAACGTCTAGGTTGTGTTCAATGATTAATACAGTATCTTTATTATCTACTATTTTTTGTAAAATTGCAAGTAAGCGTTTGATGTCATCAATATGTAGTCCTGTTGTTGGTTCATCTAGAACAAATAGCGTCTTCCCAGTAGCCTTTTTTTGGAGTTCTTTAGCTAGTTTTACTCTTTCTGCTTCTCCTCCAGATAAAGTTGGAGCGCTTTGTCCTAAAGTAATATAGCCTAATCCTACGTCCTCTAGTACTTGAAGTTTATTTTTTATTTTAGGAATATTTTCAAAAAATTTTAAGGCTTCAGTTACTCGCATGTTTAAAACGTCAGCAATGGACTTGTCTTTATATTTTATGCTTAAAGTTTCACTATTATATCTAGTTCCGTTGCAAACTTCACAAGGGACATAAACATCTGGTAAAAAGTGCATTTCTATTTTCTTAAGACCATCTCCACGACAAGCCTCGCATCTTCCTCCTTTAACATTGAAAGAAAATCTATTTTTTTCAAAACCACGCATCTTCGCTTCCTTAGTGGTAGTAAACAGTTCTCTAATATCATCGAACACGCCTGTGTATGTAGCGGGATTGCTCCTTGGGGTTCGACCAATAGGATTTTGCGAAATGGCGACTAACTTATCTATATTTTCAATACCTATAATTTTGCCAAATGGTCCTGGTTTATCTTTAGTTTTGTATAGCTTATTAGCAATAGCTTTGCAGATAATATCATTTACGAGACTACTTTTGCCAGATCCTGATACTCCTGTTATACACGTAAATGTTCCTAATGGAATTTTAATATCAATATTTTTTAAATTATGGCTAGCCGCCTTTTTGACCTGCAAATATTTTTTATTGCCTTTTCTTCTCTTTTCTGGAATTTCAATACATTTTTTGCCAGTTAAGTATTGTCCAGTTAAACTCTTTTCATTTTTCATTACTTCTGATGGTGTACCACAAGCTACAATTTCTCCACCTTTATCTCCTGCACCTGGACCTACGTCTACTAAATAATCTGCTGCTAACATAGTATCGGTATCATGCTCAACGACGATTAAAGTATTGCCTAGGTCGCGCATTTCTTGCATAGATTTTATTAAGCGATCATTATCCCTTTGGTGTAACCCAATGCTTGGTTCATCTAGAACATATAATACTCCCGTTAATTTAGAGCCTATTTGTGTAGCAAGTCTAATTCTTTGAGACTCCCCACCTGATAAAGTTTGAGCACTACGGGATAGTGTTAAGTATTCCAAGCCTACATTTTTTAAAAAACTTAGACGGGCATTTATTTCATTTAAGATGAGTTCAGCAATTTGTCTGCGTTCATTATCTAGTTTTAGATTTTGAAAAAACTTTAATTCATCTTTAATGCTCATACAAGTTACTTCATAAATATTTTTGCCATCTATTTTAACTTCTAGTATATCATGGTTAAGTCGTGCTCCATGGCATGTTTCGCAAAGATGCTCTACCATATAATTTTCAAGCCATTCTCTTATCCACGTACTACTTGTTTCCATATATCTACGTTCAAGATTGTTGATAATTCCTTCATAAAAATCTTTACTGTTATAGCGATTACCACTCTTAGAAGTATATCTAAAATTGATCACATCTGTTGAACCATAGAGCACAATGTCTTGTTGTTGTTTAGTTAGTTTTTTCCATGGCTCCTTCATACTAATATCGTAGTGATGGCAAACACATCGTAATCTTTTATAATCAATAGATTCTTGATCGTCATTTAAGGTTTTGATACATCCTTGATTTATGCTTAGAGAATCATCTGGAATTACTAAATCCTTATCTATTTGGAGTTTTACTCCTAAACCCTTACAATCTGGACAAGCTCCATAAGGTGCATTGAAGCTAAAAGTTCTTGGTTCTAATTCTGCCAAAGAAAATTCGCAATAAGGGCAAGCAAATGACTCTGAAAAAACTAGTTCTTTATGATTTTCACCAAGTATATCTATTATTACCTTACCGTGAGCAAGCTTAGTTGCGTTTTCAACAGATTCCATTAGTCTACTATAACTATCTTCTTTTAAAATCACCCTATCAATAACAACTTCAATTTTTGATTTTTTATTTTTTTCAAGGACTATTTCTTCTGATAAATCCTTATCTTCTCCGTTAACTCTTACCCTTATGTATCCATCTTTTCTTAACTTGTCAAATAATTCTTTATGGGTACCTTTGGCTCCATCTATAATGGGAGATAGGATTATAAGTTTTGTACCCAAAGGATATTCCATTATTTTCTTTACCATTTCCTCAATACTTTGGCTAGATATTGGAATATGATGATTGGGACAGTATGGAATACCTACCCTTGCGTAGAGTAATCTTAAATAATCATATATTTCAGTTACTGTGCCAACTGTGGAGCGAGGATTCTTGCTTGTTGTTTTTTGATCTATACTGATTGATGGGCTTAGACCTTCTATGGAATCTACATTAGGTTTTTCACTGTTACCCAAAAATTGGCGTGCATAAGCACTAAGACTTTCCATATATCTTCTCTGTCCTTCAGCATAAATGGTGTCAAAGGCTAAACTGCTTTTACCTGAGCCTGATACCCCTGTCATAACAATAAGTTTGTTTTTAGGTAATTCAAGGGAAACGTTTTTTAAATTATTTTCTTTTGCTCCTTTTATCGTAATTTTATCCATAATAACATCACATTCCTTTTACTTCATTTGGGTACGTTTAGTCATGAAAAATTAAATTTATTTTTAGACTAACATCTCAAATACGTTTTTTATTATACTATAATATTATAATAAATAGTTATTTTTTTTAATTTTTAATAGCTAATACTAACTTTAATGTCGATATTGGCTTATTTTTAAGGAGATGGTAATTTATTATTGAGGTGTAGAATATTATTTTATGAGGTGACTTATGAGAATTATTGCTGAGGGTGGAGTAACAACTAAAAATGTGGCCTCTAATTCTAGAGACGCTATTTTATTAACAGTATATTCTAATTTTGCAAACGGTATCTCCTTAAATATTGATTATACAAAAGATAAAGATATTGTAATTGCTGATGTAAACCAAATTAGTATGATTACTAATGGAAAAAACAGTTTTGAAGATACTCCTTCTAGAACTGTTTTGGGACATAATGTTGGTAATAAAGTAGTTAGTCATAATTTACTGACTTTAGACCAAGCATTAGATATTTTTAAAATTAGTACTAAAATTTTTATGTTGAAAATTAGAGGGGAATTGTTAGAAGACCAAGAATTTGTTGACAAACTCGTCTCTTTACTTGATAAGTATCCCACAGTAGAGGCATACGTTTCTAGTACGAATACTAATAAATTAACTGACATGATGAATATGAAACTTAAGGCTTTAATTGGAGTTTGCATTGACAAAAATAATATCGAAGCACTTAAACTTAATTATGATTTTTATTGTTTAACTGTTAATACTATTGATAAAGATATAGTTGCAAAAATATTTGACAATAATAGGGCTGTACTAGTTAATGAAGTTAATACCACTGAACAGCTTACTAAAATAAAAGAGTTATTGCCAAAAAGTCAATGTAATGTTATGTATATAATTACACAGAATTATGTACCTTTGTTACCTATGTTGTAATATTAATAATTTTTTCCACAATTACTGTGGAAATTTTAGTTTTCTGATTTTAATTCGAATATTAGATCTCTTAATTCCATAGCTCTTTCAAAGTCGAGATTCTTTGCCATTTCTTTCATTTCTCGTTCTAAGCTATCTATTGTTTTTTGAATCTCTTTCTTTGTCTTTTTAGGTTTATCTTTAGTCGTACTAGTATCAACATTAGAGATTACTTCGCGAATATCTTTAATAATGGTCTGAGGAGTAATGTGATGTTCCTGATTGTATTTTTCTTGGATATTTCGTCTTCTTTGCGTTTCTTCTATGGCGTTTTTCATGCTGTCGGTCATGTGATCTGCATACATAATAACGTGCCCGTTAGCATTCCTAGCACAACGTCCAATTATTTGAATGAGACTTCTCTCACTTCTTAGGAAACCTTCTTTATCAGCATCTAATATAGCTATAAGAGATACTTCTGGTATATCGATTCCTTCTCTTAACAGATTGATGCCAACCACAACGTCATATTTTCCTACTCGAAGGTCATGAATAATTTGGAGTCTTTCTAGAGTCTTTATTTCAGAATGAAGATAGGCTACCTTAATATCAATCTCTTTTAGATAATTAGTTAATTCTTCTGACATTCTGATGGTTAAGGTTGTCACTAGAACTCTTTCATTATGGGCAATTCTCTCTTTTATTTCATTTACTAAATCATCAATTTGATTGGTAGTTGGTTTTACACAAACAGTAGGGTCCAAAAGCCCAGTAGGGCGGATGATTTGTTCTATATACTGATGATTTGTTTTTTCTAACTCGTAGTCTCCTGGAGTTGCGGAAATATAGATGGCTTGTTTAATTTTATTTTCAAATTCAGGAAACTTAAGCGGTCTGTTATCGAGAGCACTTGGTAGGCGGAATCCAAAATCAACTAGATTCATTTTTCGAGCTCTATCACCATTGTACATTCCGCGGACTTGAGGTAAAGTGACATGTGATTCATCAACGATTAATAAATAATCATCACCAAAGAAATCCATTAATGTAGTTGGTGTTTCCCCTTCTTCTCTACCGGCCATATGTCTTGAATAGTTTTCAATTCCACTACAAAAGCCTGTTTCCTCTAGCATTTCTAAATCATAGTTAGTTCTCTGTTCTATTCTTTCTGCCTCTAAAGGTTTGTTGTTTTCTTTGAAATAACGAATACGGTCTTCTTTTTCTTTTTCTATTCTTTTGATTGCGGCGTGTAATTTTTCATCGCTTATAACGAAATGGCTGGCAGGAAAGAGACTGATATTCTTTTTACTTTGGGTAGCAATGCCAGTCAGAGCATCTATTTCATTGATACGGTCTATTTCGTCTCCAAAAAATTCTATTCTGTAACCAGTCTTATCTTGAGAAACGGGTATTATCTCTAAGACGTCTCCTCTTGCCCTAAAAGTTCCACGTTTAAAATCAAGGTCATTTCGTTCGTAGAGCATATCTACTAACTTAGTCATGACTTGTTCTCTGGTGATGATTTGGCCCACAGAAAGGGTCAACATTTTATTGCGGTATTCTTCGACTTCTCCAATACCATAAATACATGAAACACTGGAAACCACAATGACATCATTCGTAGATAAAAGGGCACTAGTTGCAGCATGACGTAATTCATCTATTTCATCATTGATTGAGGAATCTTTTTCAATGTATGTATCAGTGCTTGGAACATAAGCTTCTGGTTGGTAGTAATCATAATATGATACAAAATACTCTACCCTATTTTCAGGAAAAAGCTCTTTAAATTCTGAATACAATTGTCCAGCAAGAGTCTTATTATGAGCAAGAACTAATGTTGGCTTGTTTACTTGGGCAATTACATTGGCGATTGTAAAAGTTTTTCCAGTTCCCGTTGCCCCTAGTAAAACTTGGTGTTTCTTGCCTTCTTTAATTCCTTGAACGAGTTTTTCTATTGCTTGTGGTTGGTCTCCATTTGGTTTAAATTTTGAGTGAATTTTAAACATTTTTTCCTCCTTCCTGTGACTTATTATAATTACTATCAACCTTTCATTCGTCCCCAAAAAATCGTCCCCAAGCGAATATTTTTGCATGGTTAATAGTTAATTTTTTGATTGGGGCGAATAAAAGTCACAAATTTCATTTTTAAGAATAAATAACACTAAATAATATTAGATAATATTAAAAGGTTTTCTGTTTACTTATTTTAGCATTTTTGCAATGAAAAAACAAGGTAAGCAAAATACTTATCCTTGTATTATTGTATTCATTTCTAACTTGTCAATACTACTGTTTCTTTTATTAAACTATTTATAATATTATCAATTTCTTTATCATCACTAAAATTAAAAGATAGAAAACTGTTTCTGGTGATTCAATTTCTCTTCTATAATCTCATTTTTATTAGGTCCTTTGTAATTCAAAAATTACTGTATATTATATCCTAATCCATAATATTGTGACAAATTTTCCTTCAATATAAAAGGTTCATTTTATATATTGTAACTATTGTCTTCAATGCTGAATCAGTTTTTTAATCTAAAATACTCCATATCAATATAAATTTTAAGTAATACTATAAGCATATATAAAAGTTAAGCATATATAAAAGTTTTTGTTTTATTTCAATAATATTTCCTAAATAATAAAATTATAACAAAACAGCATGAATTTTAAATTTGCAAAAAGAAAAGCTCACAATTTGGGCTTATTTCTTTTTTGGTGATAATGTCAAAACTAATTCTGTATCGCTATCACTTTTTCGGTTTTGATAAAATCTTTTGTTTTTTCTTACTTCTTCAAAAATTTTTTTAGTATGTTCAGTTTTATTTTTACTTCTTTCAACTGATTTAAGGAATGTATCTCCTTTATCATAACTTCCCTGAGTATAAAATTCTCGTGCATAAATAAGTTTGATAATATCAACTTCTTCTAAAGATAATCCTAATTGTTCGCAAGCAGTTTCTACATCTAATCCTGATTCAATAATAAAGGAATCTATTTCGGAAAAATTATCAATTCCGTAATTATCACTTACATCATTGTAATCAAAATCTTCTTGAGTCATTCTAAAACGAGGTTTTCTATCTTCTTTTGATATATCTCCTTTTAATTGAGCAATAAGATCAATAAAATCCAAATCTACATTTTCTTTTTTTGCTAAATCATTTGCTATTGTTAAATAATCTATTGCTAAAGGAATTTGCATATTTTTCATATATGCTAATCCTAATTTTGCATAAACGAATGCTTTAGGATTATCAAAGAATTGAAGTACTTGTAAATAATCTGCTATACATTCATTATAATTTCTTTCTTTATATGCTTGATTTCCTAAAGTGATAAAATTTTTAGCATCAACGCATTCATTAATGGTTGGTTTATATCTTAAAACTACTTGTTGTTTATTTTCTTCTCCAATTACAAATGCTACCATATCTGGATAATTTTCAACCATTGCAAATATTCTATCTATTCTGCTATCATTCATATTTCTTAATAAAATTGCACCTTTTTTATCTAGTAATTCTTCATATTTCTTATCCATGAATTCTTTTTCAGAATCTCTTTTCTCCTGAGTTATTTTTTCTTTTTGAATTGGTCTAGATGTTTGGACTTGAACTTCTGGTTGAGTTTGTATTGGTTTAGATACTTGAACTTGAGCATCTGGTTGAGTTTGTATTGGTGCCTCTACTGACTCCTTTTTTGGTACACTATAAACTGTTTGTGATTGAAGGGGTGCTGAAAAATTTTTTTTGCTATTTTCTAAAGCATCATCTACTGGATTTAATGCTACATTATTTCTTTTATAATCTAATATTTTTTCTGATGAGGCTAAAACTTGATATAAACCATCAGTAATAATACAGTCTTGGCCAAGTTTGTTTCCTTTTGAAATTATATCTAAATATATTCTTGCTTCTTCAAATTTATTTTGAGATAAGTTAATATAAAACTCTTGAATATAAGTAGAAATATCAAATGAATAACTTTCTCTACTAATTAAAGTTAAAGCTGTCATGGGCTTTGTGAAAGCTACATCTTTCTCCAATAAACTTATTTTGATAAGATTAACAATTAAAAACTCATAATCGCTTTTATTTAAACTTGCCAAATAAGCTCTTAATGTTCTAAAAGAATTATCGAAGTCATTATTCATTAAAAATTTAATAATATCTGCAAATGATGATGTTCCAATATTTAATGATGATTTATGTTCAATATCACTAGACGTTTCAGATGGTTCATTAGTTTTTTCTGAAATAGTAACAGATGTTCTCTTTTGTTCTTTTCTATCATTGTCATTTAATTCTCTACATTTACTAACTATTTCATCAAGTAAAAGGTAAAAGTTATTATCATCGTTATTAACATTAAGTTTTTGATTTCTTGCAGTAGCCAAAGATAAAGCAAGTTCATAATTTTTACCATCTATTGCTTCAAAAATATCTTCTGTACTAAATATCTTTTTTTCTGGAATATCATTAGTCTGAATAATATTTAATAATTCATTTGCTAGAATTAATGTATAACTATCTAATATACTTAAGTGATGAAAGGACTGCATTCTTTGATAGAATTCAATTATATCTTCAAATTTCTTTTGTTTAATTAAGTTAACTACATTACTTCTATTTTGAATTTGAACTTCATTAGCTTGTGTAAGTAATGTTTTAGTTATTATATCTTGAACGCTTAGCCTTCCTTTTTCGTTTATCGCTTCATTTAATTGTTTAGTCGCTAAAGCGAATCTTTGATTTAGAGCGGATAATCTTACCTTATTTTGTAAATGAACATTTGTATATCTTTTATCCTTAAAATCAACTCTAAAATCTTCGAATTTTAAGAATTTAGCATATTCTCTATGATTTTCTGGAAGTGGTGTAATCATACTTAGCAAATATAAATAAAAATTACTATCGGCATTATAAAACTCATCTTCACTATGATAGAAAATGTCAAAGTATTCAAAGGCTTTTTCGTAATCTTTATTCTGAATACATCTTAAAAATAGTTGGAAGCATACTCCTGTATGTGTTGGATCTATTTCAAAACATTTTTGGAAACATTGAGTAGCTTTATCATATTCCTTTTGAGCAATTAATTGCTTACCATAATAAAATAATTCATCAACTGATTTTAAAGCATATAATCCTCTCTTTACCCTAATAATACTACCTTGTTCAATTAAATCATTTAAATCTTTAGAATTAAAGCCAAGACTATTTAATTCTTTAGTCGTTAATTCAACACCTTCTAAAACATCTTTGTATAATTTATTTAAATTTTGTTCATTAATCATCTTTTTATACCTCCCTGTAATCTTTTAAGTTTCAGTTGTTCACTTGTTGAAAATCCTTCTTTATCAAATTCATCTGATAATGATACTGGATACATGGTAATTATATCTTTTGTTCCAATCATGGTAACAACGCATAAATCACTTGTAATTAATTCACCTTTATACCCAATTGGCGTATCTAGTTTAAATCTATACATATCTGAGCTCTCAAAATGATTTCCATTCATATTTTCAATTATTTCTCTTGCATCTAACAATAATTTTCTTATGTCAGTATATTCAAAGAAACAGCCATTTGTTGCTTTTTCTGATTGATTTTTATGTTTTTCTATATGAGATAGTAATGTTTCTTCGCTATGATCAAATAATCTATAGATTGCGTAATCTTTTTCTGGATTATATATGTTATCAGATACTTTTAATTGTCCTAAAAAATATTTTATATAGGCATTTAAAAATCTATAATGCTGTGTCTGGCTTGGATTTAATTTAGATTCGTCGATTTTCAACATATATTGTTGTGCGTCATAAAATCTTTTTTCAAGAATACTTAAACAAGTTAATCCTATTGTAGATTGAATATAAAATCTAGGATTTAATTGAAGTGTTTGGTACATTTTTGATGCAACATCATAATTGCCGGTTTGAATATATAGTTTTGCCAAAGCAATAAGTGATTTATATTGCATATCTGGAGTAAGCATACATTCACTATAATATTTTTTGCTTTGTTCAAAATTATTTTCTATATTTTCTAATAGTCCATATATGTATTTTAAAACAGGGCTATTTATATCTTGATTGTTATTTAAAATTTTTCTTGCTTTAGCATATTTTCCTTCTTTAATTTCAATTCTAATAAGTTTATATAAAGATGCTATTCTAAAATTATCATCTTGAGAAGAAATTTCAAACCAATATCTAGCTTTTATATAATCATTATTTTGCCAACATTCTTGACCATTAAAAAACGCCTGTTTGGAATTTATATTTGAAGTCATTTCGCACCTCCCCTCAAATAAATTTTCAAAGTACTTCACTTTGTGATTTTTATATCACCTAAAATTGCTTTATATAATACAATATTTTGGGATAAACAGCAACCTAATGGAAAGAAATTATTTGAATAATATACCATTAAATAAGCCGACAATTGAAACACTATCTCTTAAAGTGAAATACTTCGAGATTATTTTATTAAAACAAATTATATTCTAATTAATTTAAACAAGTACCAAATATACTAATTAAAAATTATTTGGTATTTTTATTTTTGAATATTTGGATTCTTTATAGACACTATTTTTTCTTTTTCTACTTCATCAGTTGCTATCGCAATTGCATTATCTATGAAACTATTTCTGTTTTCTTTATATACTAATAATACTCTCTTGGTTGTTTCTATTACTTCTGATGACTCTATTTCTAAAAACTCAGAAATAGCTTCGATCGAAAAGTATTTACCATTTATATATCCTAATTTTAATGATATAATTACTGCCTCGTAATTTTATTATAAGAATACTTAGTATCTTGTTTACAAAAAGCGTCTTGATTAATATTCTAGCACTTTGGTTTATTTTAGTAAATAGCTTTGAAATTTATCCTCAAGATAAGCTTTGAAATTTATCCTCAAGATAAGTGTATGAAATTTGCAATTATTGAGTCCGCCTGTTGTACTTTTAACTTCTTGACTTTAAAAGCCGTTATAAAATTTTGAAACTTATTTGTATTTATTTTATTTATATAAATATCTGTTACTTCAAACATTCTCTTTATTTTTCTAATTTTTTACACTATTTATGACTATTTAATCTTCTTTTTATTCTTTTTGTTGTATCCAAAAACACATGATTTTAAATTTCATGTGTTTATCATGGAAAGTGTTGCTATATAAATTATTTTATTGAATAACTAGATTCAACAAATAACTTAATTATAAATCATAAGATTTTTTCAATTTTCTAGCACACCAATAATTACTACATATTTCCCATTTTGAGGGTACTAACTATATGTTCAATTTGCTAATTTGATGTGTTTAGAATTTAGTTATCTATAAATATAGCATCCAGTTTTTCTTTGATTTCATTTTTGGTAAATGGTTTAGCGATATAATCTACAAATCCTTCGGAAACGTATCTTTCCTTAGCACCTGATAAAGCATCGGCTGTTAAGGCTATTACTGGGATATTAAACTCTTGGTTTGCTTTTAGCTTACTTAAAGTGGTCTCACCACTCATTTCTGGCATCATAATATCCATTAAAATTAAATCATATGTCGCTCCTTCGTTTATTTTAGTTAGGCATTGCTCTCCACTTTCACATTCTTCTACGATGAATCCTAAACTTTCTAAATGTTTTCTTGCTACTTTGAGATTTAATTTGTTGTCATCTACTACTAATATTTTCTTATTATTATTTTGTTTTTCTTCTATATTACTTGCTTTTGATTCTGTATCTTTTATTTCTGTTTGTTGAATACTTTCCTTTTTAGGAGTTGGATTCACCATTTTGCTTATTTTTTGTGGAATTTGTACTACAAATAATGAACCCTTTCCAAATTGAGATTGGACATTGATATGCCCTCCCATCATGTCAACCAATGCTTTCGTGATGGCAAGGCCTAAGCCTGTTCCTTCGGCTGTGGTATTTTTTTCGACATCAAGTCTTTCAAATTTAGAAAATAATTTATGGATATATTCTGCTTTTATTCCTCTACCAGTATCTTGAACACTTATAATTAAAATACAATTATTATTTTGATTGATACATTTGGTATTGAAAGAAATTGTTCCTTTTTCTGTGTATTTAATAGCATTGGTAAGTAAATTATTAACCACTTCTTTGATATGAGCTTTGTCTCCTAATAATTCAAAGGGAATATCTGGTGCGAAGTTCATTGTGAAGTCTATTGGCTTGTCTCCAATTCTTGTTGCTGTAACACGTACCATTTTTGTTATTTCCTCTACATAATTATATGGCACTTCTACTATTTCCATCTTTTCACTTTCAATTTTATTTATATCTAAAATATTACCTACTATTTCTAGTAATGTTTGTGATGCGTTTTGGATATCTTCTGTATCTTCTACTACTTCTTTTGGAACTTCTGCTTTATAACTTGCGATATCTTCTGAAAGTCCTACTATTGCATTTAGTGGGGTTCTAATTTCGTGTGACATACTTGATAAGAAATCACTTTTGGCTCTATTTGCTTTTTCGGCTGTATTTTTGGCCAGTTCCATTTCTCTTAACATCTTTAAATCTGGATTTTCTATTGTAAAATACATTGTATAGCATATAAACGTTCCTATCATATTTGTAATTAAAATACTAGGATCTATTGAATTTAGTAATGTCATGAACACTAAACATATAATTACAAAATATATTGGCAAATACTTTTTATCTTTTACTTTTTTATGATTTATTAATAATAATACTATATATAAACAAATTTGTATAACAATATAACCTTTTAGTATATTAAGTGCTAATCCTTCTATATACATTTTTGATGTATCATAATATCTGTTATATGGCGCAATAAATAATATTATCATGATAATTGTCTGAATTACACCTACACATATTTTACTTATTTGAATTTTCTTATCATAATTTTCTTTTGATTTATTAAAGCAAATAATAAATACATACATTGTGAATAAAGAATAAGATAGTGCTATTGAAATTAAATACAATCTACAAATGCTATCGACAAGTATATAATCTATTCCAAGTGTCCTAACCAGTATTTGTAGTGGAATCTCAATTATATAGCCTAATAAATTAGTCATAACAATATATTTAAAGGCTTTATTTTCTTTAGAATCTACAACCTCTTTTGAATAAAAAACTGCGATTAAAAGTATTATAAATATAACACCAGTTATCAAATAAATCAAATTCCACATGAATAAATCACACCACTTTCCAACTTACACTACTTTCTAGTTAGAGTCTTTACCTTATTATCTGATATTATATCACATTTTTGTATATATCTGCCATTTTGATTTAAAATAAATTCTACATTATACAACCTGCCGTTTTTTACTTGAACGTAGCCTGATGTCTGTTTAGACATTTTATTTTTATCTTTTTTTAGGGTTGTTGGAGAATATGGTAACATTATATCATGAACAGAATATGCTGATACTTCAACTTCATTAGGTAAGAATTGTTTTAATTTTTCGTTCAATGTTTCTATATGGTGTTGTTTTTCATCTTCAAGTACATTATAATCCCAAACAATATGAGCTACTAAATTGTTATTATTTTCTTCTGTTGGCATTGGTAAAACAACGACATCGTGTATAAAGTTATTTTCTCTGATTTTATTTTCAACATCAAATAAATATAATTCATTTCCATCTTGTAACTTAATTGAATCATTTATTCGACCCCAAACATAAAGGAATCCATTATCATCAATTTGAACTATATCACCAGTTTTAACCCAGCCATCTACTAAAGACTTCTCTGTTAGCTCGGGCTTATTATAATATCCTTTCATTTGCGATTTTGCCTTTACTCTTAATTCTCCTCTTTGGTTATATGATAATTCATTACCATTTTTATCAAATACGCCTGCTATCATACCAGCTTGTATTGCGCCAACAGTTGCAATTGATTTTGAATAATTGTGCTCAACATCAACTCTATCAATACTGATTCCTGAAAAAGTTTCTGAAAGTCCATATCCACCATATATACCACTTGCATTACAAGATGTCATTATATCATTCCAGTTTTTAAAACTTTTGTTATTGGTTCCTTCTCCACCAACCATCCAACCTTTTGCATAACTAAAATCAAATTTTTTACCTTGCTTCATTTCTTCAGTAATACGATTGAAAAATGCCTCCCACATACTACTAGTATTGATACAAATATTTGGTTTTAATTTAACTAATTGATTGTAAAAATCTTTTTCTGATACTCGTGGATCAATAATAACCGTTGCTCCATTCATCAAAGTAACAAGAAATAAAGAATTTAAAGACGTTGATGCTGTAGGTGGAAAGTGATTTAATGTTCTATAACCTTTTTTATACGGAATGTCAGAATATGTTGTACTATAAACTTGTGAAATAATTGATTCATTTGTTGCTATTACACCTTTTACAAGCCCACCAGTTGTACCGCTTGAAGAAGTTATAACGGCATTCCTATTTTTAACAAACGGAACTTTAACTTGGCCTGTGTAATAATCTGCTATTTCACATGCTTTATCTATCCATATATATTTTTTTTCATCAGGTATTTGTGTTTTATTTTTCTTTGCCTGTATATTATTTATAAATGATACTATTTCTTTTTTAGGACTTGGCATATTAGCGGTTACGCTTGCCACGATTACTTTTTTGAATTTATCTTTTGAAAATTCTTCTCTAACATTTGGCCACATTCCATCAAATACTACTGCAATTTTGGCCTCCTTTGTTTCTTCTTCTAAGGCTTCTTTACTCATAGCAAGTTTTAAAAAATATGGACAAGCTCCTATCATATTAAGTGCAAAAAACATAGCACATATATCAGGCACAAATGGTCCGTATATGGGAACAATTTCATTTTCTTCTACACCCATTGCCCTAAAAGTTCTAGCCCATGTGTAGCATAAATCTATAAATTCTTGTTTGGAAAAAATTTTTCCAAAATATTCAAGTGCTGGTACATCATAATATTCTAATAATTTATTTTCCATAACATCCCAAACAGTTTTATTAATAGGGATATTGTTAGCTAAATTTTCAGCACCATCTTTGTAATTCTTTAGCCATATTTTATCTATTGATGGATATCCTGTTAATCCTTGTGCAAAATAAGCTTCTTGTTCTTGAGGAATATTTAACATTTGTTTTAATTCTTCTATTTTTTTAATATTTTTACTTCTTACCGCTTCCTTTAATTCTTCTTTTAATTTAGCGTATAGTTCTTTATTCATAAACCCTCCTATATGAGCCATTAAATATAGTTAAGGCATCATTACTTTGAATTATATCACATATGGGTTATAAGTAAAACAAATAATTTTTTTCTACCTGCTTTTTTTCTACCTGCTTTTTCAGCATGTTTTTGTATCCTTGTATTTTTTAGCAGGTTTGGCAGTATTTATCATAAAATTTCAAAATTAGTAATGACTATCAACTAAATATAGTGAAAATACATGGTAATATATTGTTTTGTATTAATTTTATTTTTTGTTATATCAATAATTCTTTAGAGCTGTGCTGAAATTTTAAAAAATTAACTTACTTTTTCTATGTGATTTTATTTTTTGGAAAAACAAGTGCTTTTTTTAATTCAATTATATTTATTTTATTTAGGCAAACCTTATCTACTTAATATAATTACAAACATATAGTATTGCAGAAGGGAAGGATACAATGAATTTGGGTAAAGGAAAATATAGAGGTCATTGTTATATAGTTGGTCCGACGGGTCCAACTGGTCCACAGGGAATTGTGGGGCCTATTGGTCCGATGGGAATTCAAGGTCCGCGAGGAATGGTAGGTGCTCAAGGCCCACAGGGGGAGCCTGGGGTTTCCGAAACTATTCAATTAGGTAATATTGTGACAGGCGATGCTGGTTCTGAAGCTATGATTACAGATAATAAAGTAGGTTTAGTACATACTTTTAGTTTTGTGATACCACGTGGTTTTGATGGAAAACAAGGACCAAAAGGCGACGATGGAACTAGTGTAACTATTTTAGGTTCTTATGATAATCTTGGCGATTTAAAAAGAGAACATCCGGTTGGCTCATTAGGTCAGTCTTATCTAGTGGGTGATAATTTATATGTATGGTCTGATAATATAGATGATTGGTCAGATGTGGGTCAAATAAAGGGGCCACAAGGTGAACGGGGTGAAGTTGGTCCGACGGGACCCATGGGGCCAACGGGTGATCCTGGACCAACTGGGTGGCGAGGTGAGCCTGGGCCTGCCGGACCTAAGGGTGAACCTGGGCCTATGGGCCCTCAGGGCATTCAAGGAGATAAAGGTGAGCCTGGGCAAATAGGGCCAACTGGTCCGACGGGGCCTACGGGACCAATGGGTGATCCTGGACCAACAGGATGGCGTGGAGAACAGGGTCCTATGGGCCCAACAGGGCCAACAGGACCAACTGGTCCTTTAGAAATACCGTCAGCTTTATTTATCACTTTTCATGTAGATGAGCCTGATACAGGAATCGTTGTAAATACTAATGATAAATTGCCCATTAATAATAAGATTGCTGATGAAGACGGTTACTTTTCTTTAAATGAGGAAGATAATACTATAATTATTAAAATGCCAGGAACTTATCGTGTTGATTTTACAGTTTATGCTACGTCTAATAGTAGTAGCTTTGTAAAAACTAGAGATAAAATTTGCATAGGGTTTAAAAGACCTGAAGAATATACTGTTTATGCAGGAGCTAGTGTATGGAATGATAATCAATTACCTGTTGCAGTAGTAGGTAGTGGAATCTTTTCAACCGTTTCTGAAAATGATGCGTTTGAATTAGTAAATGTAGGACCAAATCAAATATATTTGAATAGTCCAAACTTAAGTGAAGAAGTATCTTTGTTTGCCAATCCCCTTGTTTCTCTAGTAATACAAAAATTGAAATAAAAAAGACTATTTATAAGTTATATGATTATAGGTAGTCTTTTTTTAACTAATCTTTCTGTAAATAATGTTATTCTAAATTATTGCTTATAAAATTTTCAATAATATTTTTATATAGTTCAGGATACTTTTGAGAATACTTTTCTATAGATTTTTCGTAGGATTTAGCCTCAGTTTTATCTACACTTTGAGTACGTTTATATATTAATATATTATAACCATTATTCATGTCAAAATCTTTTATGAGTTTAAACTTGCCATCATTAACCAATTGCATAAATACCTGATTATACTCCTTTTCTACTGAGACTGATTCGAAAGGAACGGTTGTTATGATATATTTAGATGTAAATAGCTCAAGTGGAAACTTATGAACCCCTTCTATGGCAGAACCATAAGGAAGATACTTGGAAATAGTCATGTCAGGCATATAGAAATTTCTTAATTTATCAGGATTGTACTTATTGTTATGAGTAATCATGTAGGCAGTATTTTCCTTGTTTAAATTATGCTTTAAGTAAGTTGCTACTGCTCCTAGTTCTTTATAATCTTCTTGTTCTGGTGTTTTTAAATGAACGTCAGTAAATAAATGATAGGAATAATTTGAGTTTAGAGAACAAATAAAATTAAAAATCAAAACGACCGCAAAAGGTATTATCCATCTTCTAATAAATTCAAAATCTGACTCATAAATTAATAATATAAATAGAGCTATATTATATAAATAATTGGGTAATAGTAGTAGACTATGATGAAGCCCCATATTTTGTATTCTAGTAAAAAGAATGATAATAGTAAAATAATTTATAATACTGAGGATGGTAGGAAGACGTAATTTTTTTTGTGTAAATACCATAAAATATACCTATTAGCATGATTATAAATAAGATGATGCCAACATGGTGTACTTGACTAACTATTTCCGTCGTGAATCCACCAGTTAAGTAAAAAGCGTAACTACTTCCAATATTACTATTTATAATATTTTTGATTAAAGGAAATAAGGTAATACTTAGGAACAATATCGAGCATGTTAAAAATATTAGTCCATTTTTTACTATTTTTTTTATGTCGTTTTTTTGTTTGGCATTTGTAATAAGGCAGTACAAAATGTAGCATAAATAGTAGCTTATAATAAAATAAATATACCATCTACGACAGATAATGAGCATAAAAGTTCCTAGAAGTAGAAGAATTAGGCGTTGCCACTCAAGATTTTTAAAATCATAGTTACAAGTTAAAGAGATAATAAGGAAAATAAAAATTAAACCAAATAAATCTGGTTGCCCATATATAAAGGTAGCATGTAATATGGGGTTAAAGATGAGGCTTGCAATAGCAAAAACTAGAAACTTATTTTTATTTTTGAGACCAATAATCTCGCTTATTTTTTCTAACAATATAGATAAGGATACAATTATGTAAGGAATGAAAGTAGCAACACAACTTAGGATGTAAGCGTTAATAGTTTTGGGGGTAAAATTAAATATTAATTGTGGAAAGAATGAGATAAAATTTCCATATTCCCCAGACCAAGTGCTACCTACAAAGTAACGTATTCCTTCTATTAAACCTCTATTAAATGATTGCTGTGTAGATAATTGAATATTGTAGTAACAGGAATAGTCCCAATAATAGATAAAATTCCGTTTGTAAATAGAAATAAAGTAAAAGACGTATAGTAGAAGTATGGAACAAATTATGGTAATTTTTTGATATTTATTAAATTTGATATTTAGTAATGTACTTACTTCTTTAATAATTGTTATTAAAAATGTGTTAGCAAAGATGCTTATAGTAATAAATAAAGGCTTATTTATTTTTAAAATTCCAAAAAGTAAAATTAAAAATAATTCTATTAATAATAATTTATATAAAATATTAAATTTCTTTTTTGTCTTCATGTGATAGCTCCTGTGTGTTTTCTAAATTTTCTGAGATTATAAATCTGGGTCTATGTTTTGTTTCTGTATAAATTTTTCCAATATATTCGCCAATTATGCCAATACTTATCATTTGAAGGCCTCCTATGAACCAAATTGAAATAGATAAAAATGTCCAGCCAGTTACAGTATGGCCTAGTATCTTTCTGACTAGGGAGTATACCATAATGATAATACTGGCAAATAAAACCGAGAAACCAATAGTGCAAATTATGCGTAATGGTTTTACACTAAATGAAGTAATACCATCCCATGCAAAATTTAGCATTTTTTTGAGTGGATATTTGGACTTGCCTGCAAATCTTTCATTTCTCTCATAATAGACAACATCATATTTAAAACCTAATAAGGGAAAAATACCTCTTAAAAATAAATTAACTTCTTTGAAATTTTCAAGTTCTTGTAAAGCTCTTTTGCTGGCAAGGCGATAATCGGCATGATTGTAAATAACATCTACTCCTAAAATTTTCATAAGTTTATAAAAGGATTCAGCTGTATATCTCTTAAAAAAGGAATCTTTTTGACGAGAGCTACGTACTCCGTACACAATGTCATTACCTGCATAATATTTTTCTAGCATCTCATCCATAGCATTAATATCGTCTTGAAGATCAGCATCCATCGTTATAACAATGTCGGCATATTTTTTGGCAATCATGAGCCCTCCTAAAAGAGCATTTTGATGTCCTCTATTTCTGGACAGACTTATCCCAGTAAATAAGTTATTATCATGGCTTATGGACTTTATTATATTCCAAGTGTTATCTTTGGAACCATCATTAACATACATTACTTTGCTACTTCTACTTATTATTTTTTGCTTTATGAGTGATTTCATTTTATCATTTAATCTTCTAGTAGTTTCTTCAATCACTTCTTCTTCATTGTAACAGGGTATTACAACATAAAGAACTTCTTTTTTATGATTCATATTTACCTCCTGTTATTCTTAGTTTATCAAAATATTTTAATAAAGTCTATGACACTTATGTTTTATCATATTTTATATTATATAAATATTCGTTTGTTATCTACTTTTAAAGTATGAGAAATGCTCTAATTATACTGCTATCAAATAAAATTATGAATATAATTTATTATGAAGAAGAGAAATATGACACAAGAAGATATATTTTTAATTGATTTACAGTTACTTTCAACCTTTATTTTCATAGTTACTACTATTATTTCTTTAATACTTACATATGATGAAAAACTTAATTTAACTAATAGAAAAAGAATGTTTACTACAAGACAAACATTAGACATTTCTTATTACAATAGAATTGTTATTTTGATTGTGGTATTAATTTCTCTTTATGTTGGATATAAAAATTATATCTCCCAGGAAAAAAATAGTGTGGCAGAGTTTAAAAGTGGCTTGTTGTGTGGTACTAATGTATTGACCCTAATTAGTGCAGTTATAATTTTATATGTTTCTTATCTGAATAGAAATGATTTAAACTTGACTCCTTCAGATATTGAGAACCCTCTAGTTTGATAGATAATTTAAAAAAATATTTTACCTGTTTTTTTAGAGTAAAATATTTTTTATTATTAAATCTATTAAATTAATGTAAATAAACTCATAAATTTAGGGTAAAATAACTACTCTAGCTCTAACTGCAAATAATTTCTGTTTTTAACTCATTTGTTCAAATAATTCTTTATTATGTTTTAATCTTTCATCATTTGGTTCCATTTTAAGTGCTATATCGACATTTTTTAGAGCATTATCTTTATCATGTAGATAGTAGTAGGCTATTGATAATAAATCATAAATAGTATTATTCCAACTAAAAACTTCATTTATATACGTTTTTGCATGAGTAGTTATTTTTAGAGATTCATTACCATATTTTATGACATCTTGATAATTCTTTAAATTGTATTCTAAAATAGCTCTTTCAATATAAGGGTCTCTTAAATAGGGCGTTTCTTCTATGGCTTTGTCTAACCACATTCTGGCTTCATCATATCTTTCTAAGGCAGTATAAGCACGGGCAATAAATCTCATTGAAGCGGATCTTTCATCTTTCCAGGTAGCAGTTTTTAAATGTAAGTGTTTTATCAATGTGTCAATACAGTCGTTCCATCTTTCATAATACATATATTCTCTACCAAGATAATGCATATTTCGATCATCTTCAGGATTTTCTTTTACTGATAATTCTAATAAAGGCAAGTAACCGGTGCGAGGCTTGGTTAAATCAGGATAATGATTGACCGTAATATCCTTGATGGTTATTATATTCTCAATAGTACCATCCAGTGGTTGCAAAATCTCGTGTACAGGGTGATGCCAGCGATAATTGTGTCTTGTATGCATCTTTTCAATATAGAAACTAACCGCTGGTCTTTGGTGTTCATCAAAACTCCAATTAAAATTATAGCGAGCCCGAGTTGTAGATTTTTGCCATGAATTTTCCACTTTTTCTCGCCACCCTTTTTCAAAAACTTCATCTAAATCTGTGCAGACACAAACATCAGCATCTTGTGGTACCATATCTAAGGATAAATTTCTAGCTACATCAAAACGCCATGGGTTAATTTCTCTACTTTCAACGTGTACACCTCTTTTTTGAAGACGCGTTACTGTGTCATCACTAGAACCGGTATCTAGAACATGAATTGAGTCTGCTTCTGACATGGAATCAACCCATCTGTCAACGAATTTACTTTCATTTTTGCATATAGCATATACACATATTTTCATCTTTCACCTATAATATGAATTAACTTCATATATCCCTTCAATTAAGGATATGCTATTCAATTTTATTAATTATAAATAGATTCTTTAGTATTAATACCATTTTTCCATATCAATTTTTCTATCAAATCTTGTTCAAGCTCAAAAATAATATTTAAAAAGTTCTAAAAATAGACGAAGCTGGACAAGTGTTAAGGAAATGAAAAAATTAAAATAAAGTAGATAAGTCTTTTTATTAACTTGAATATGATTCAGAATTATTCACCTTATTATGGCAAAAAATAATAAGATTTAACAATTAAATGGTATAATAAATTAATGTCTAGGCATAGCTAAGGCGTTTTATAGTTATACGTTGGTAATAAAGTGAGGTGTTTATTAATATGATAAAAATGATGCTTATAGGTGGCGGAGAAATAGGTAGAGGTGCTACGACATATGAAACTAGAAAAATTGATGAGGCAGTTGTTAAAATGTCTGACAAAGAACATCCTAATCTTTTATTTATTGGATTAGCTAGTTCATATTCTGACTCCTATTATGATACAATTAAAAAAAATTATTCACAATTGGGTTGTGTATGTGCTTATTTAAAAAAGAAAAATATTTTGAATAATCCCCAGATAGTTGTGGATAAAATAGAAAAGGCTGACATAATTTATTTTGGAGCTGGAGATACAATAAAGCTAATGACTGATTTGAAAGAATATAAAATTGATTTTTTAATTACTAAGGCTTGCCATAATAAAATATTGGTGGGGATATCAGCCGGTGCCATTGCTCTTACAAGGGAGGGGCTTTCTGACTCCTATATATTAAGAGGGGAAAGTGATAAATATTCTTTTGTAAATGGTCTTAATCTTGCTGAAATTTGTATCTGTCCACATTATGAAAAAAATTCAAAGAGAGAATGTGCTTTACAAGAAGAATTAGTGAAAAATGATAAATTTGTTTACGCTTTAGAAAATAATACTGCATTAAAAATAACGGGTGATAAGTTTGAGGTTATTAAAAGTAATTCTAATAATAATGCTTATTATTGTTATTTGGATAAAGGGAAATTTAAAACCGATATACTTAGTAAAGGAAACCTAGTATGAAAAAAAGAATCGCATGATTCTTTTTATTATCAATATATAATATTAGAAAG
The DNA here is from genome assembly GCA_947628745.1 of uncultured Bacilli bacterium. GTDB lineage: Bacteria > Bacillota_I > Bacilli_A > RF39 > UBA660 > CAG-417. Next base: position 59,597 of record CANRBB010000001.1, read on the forward strand.
ATGTAACTAAAAATTACACTTTTTTTATGGTCGTGGAACGTAAGTAAATGGATTTATAATATGTTTAATGTAAATCTCATATTTGGTATTATAACCCCATCCATAATCATTGGCCATTTCTAAATGTAAGTGGCATCCTGAAGAATTTCCTGTTGATCCCATATAAGCGATAATAGTATTTGAGTCAACATCTTGACCAACTGAAACTTGAATGTTCGGTTGAACATGGGCATATTGGGAAAATACTAATCTTCCATTTACATTATGTACAATGAGAACCATGTAAGCATGGTAGATATCTAGAGTATTACCTACATAATATACTCTACCTGGTGCTATGGCGTGGACTGGTGTTCCACATCCTTTAACAATATCTACTCCCTTATGGCCATTACCATAGTTCCAACTGATTCTACCTCCGTCTATAGGGAATCTAAAACCGTTAGGACCAATTAGGGCCCCTGGAGTAACATTTCCTGAGCTGTTACTTTCTACCTGTTTAGGTTTATCACAAGTTACTCCGATAATATCGTTAGATTTACAACCTTTGCTCTTATAATAAGCTACTCGATTCTTATAAAGTTCTATTTGACCTTTAGTATCTGGGACAGTTCCCTCAATACCGTTAATTTCTTCTATAATTCTTTCTTTTTCAGACTCTAGTTTCTTTCTTAAAGTAGAAAGCTCCGTTTTTTTAGCTTCTAGGGACTGTTTTTTTTGCTTATTTTGTTCTATTAATTGTGTCAACTCTTTCATAATTTGATCGTTATAAGCTGTTAGTTGCTCCACGATTGATAACCTATATATCATATCAGTTATAGTTTCTGCTCCAAAAGCATATTCTAAATAAGCATTGTCTCCATCTTCTATTTGATAATACTCCATAATTTTTTTACTTTCTTCACTTTTTTTAACTATTTCTTGATTACTTTTTTCTATTTCTGCTTCAAGGTTTTTAATATCAGTCTCAGCTTGAGCTATTTGCCCTTCTATCTTAGCGATATTTCTTTTTACTTCCTCTACTTCTTCCTTACTTTTGGCAATTTTAGCTTCTTTTTCTTTTAACTCAGCCGTATATTTAGCGACGGCGTCTTCATATTCTTTTAATGTAGTGGCATTAGTTGTTTCTGGTATTAATATGGCTATAATTAAGATAATTAAAATAAATCTTCTTTTCATTGACTACACCTTCAAATACTTTCGTACAGCACTAGCACTGCCAATCATGCCTACTAAGATACCTATTACTAAAATAATGATAGAAACATTATAAATGAAAGGTGTAGCACTAATTAATTTAATTAATGGTGAAAAAACTTGACCATTTAATCTATTATATAAAGCTGGATAACCAAATATAATTATTAATATTGGTATTATTGAGCCTATCATGCCTAAAATCATACCTTCTATTATGAAAGGAGTTTTGATGGTGAAATTGCTTGCTCCAACTAGGCGCATAATACTAATTTCTCTTTTTCGAGAAAAAATAGTTAATTTAATTGTATTAATAATAAGGAAGATGGTGACTACTATTAAAGCAACAACAGCAATATAAGTTATCTTCTTAGTGGTCTCAAATGCTGAAACCATTTGTTCAACCATACCTTCTCCATATCTTACGACAGCGACCTTGTCTATTTGTCTTATTTTTTGCGCTGTTTCGCCGATTTTAGTGGCATCATTTACTTTTAGTTGAAAAGTATCTTTTAAAGGATTGTCTTGTTCCTCCCAGTCTTTCATTATTGTACTGAATATTTCTGATTCTTTGCCCATTTCTTCTTTAATTGTTTTTTTATCCTTATAGACAATCTCCTTTTTATTTATGGCCTTTATTTCTTTGATTTGGCTTTGAATGTCTTTAACATCGTCTTTAGTAGCATCATTGTCAAGAAAAACTACAATGGTTAAATCTCTTTCAATTCTTTCTGTAAAATTTTCAACATTAAAAGATACTACTACGGAAACTGCTACTATGATAAGTGTAATACTAATACATGATATTGAGGCAAGAGATAAACTGAAATTTCTAAAAACACTTTTGAAAGCATCTCTAATACTTCTCCCTAACATTCTAAGCATTTTCATTGTCATATGTTCCTTTCTCTTTGTTATTTACAAGTCTTCCCTCTTTTAAAGTAATGACTTGTTTCTTCATTTTATTAACGATTGCCTTATCATGTGTTACAACTATAATAGTTGTACCTAATGTTTTATTGATATTATCTAATACTTTCATAATTTCTAGGCTCATTGTTGGATCTAGATTACCTGTTGGTTCATCGCATAACATCATCTTGGGCTTATTAACGATTGCCCTAGCTATGGCAACTCTTTGTTGTTCTCCTCCAGACAATTGATTAGGATAATTATGTACTTTGTTTTTTAGACCAACTAATTCTAAAGCCTTAAGTACCTTAGTTCTAATATTTTGTTTTTTATCTCCTATTACTTCCATTGCAAAGGCTACGTTCTCATATACTGTAAGCTTGGGCAATAGTCTATAATCTTGGAAAACTATTCCTAATTTTCTTCTCAATTTATAAACTTTATTATTTCTCAACTTGGCAACATTAATACCCCCAACCATTATTTGTCCACTTGTGGGTTTTTCTTCTCTATATAGTAATTTCATTAATGTACTTTTGCCAGAGCCAGAATCTCCTATAACAAAAACAAAGGAACCTTTTTCAATAGATAGCGTTAAATCATGAAGTGCAGTGACACCATTTTTATATTGTTTTCGTACATTTTTTAGTCTGATTATATCCACTTAATTACCACCTACCTTGGTAACATGATTATATCATACTTTATTCGACAGGAAAAGACATAAAGATAAGTTTGAAATTTTTGGAATTTTTGGCAAAGCAGATGGGAGAAGATTTCGAAGAATTTGAAACTGTTTTTATTTTCAATATTTAGTTTAACTGTTTACTATTTTTATGGCGTTTTTTGATATTGGCTATTTTAATATCGTTTATCATCACATTATCGTTTATCATCACATTATATTATACTTACTTTATTATTTATAACTTTAATATACTTTTTTTATTATATGTGTTGTGTTTAGATATCATCTTGGGTAGTATAAACTATGTCAATCGAGTAGAGTAAATTTTCAATAATTTTATTTATTGATATGATACCCTCTCACACCACCGTACGTACCGTTCAGT
>CANRBB010000002.1 GCA_947628745.1 uncultured Bacilli bacterium
AAAAGTAGTAATCCTTTATTATATTTGCAAGTGATTTTGTTAAAATTCATTAATGATAGAAATAAAAATATTTCCCATGAAATAAATGAAAGTAATAATAAAAATATTTCCCAGGAAATAATTGAGAATGATAATAAAAATATTTCCCAGGAAATAAATGAAAGTAATAATAAAAATATTTCCCGGGAAATAATTGAGAACAATAATAAAAATATTTCCCGGGAAATAATTGAGAACAATAATAAAAATATTTCCCAAGAAAAAATTGCAGATGATGTTCATATAGCAAATACTCAAGATGTAGAAAGTTTGTATGTTAATAACGTAGTTGATATAAGAATAAATAATACGTTGTGTGATGCTAGCAAATTAGAATTAAATTCTGATAAACAAAAATTTACAAAATTAAATGATTTTGTATTTGACGATAAAATTGGATATTTGGCTTGTGCTTTATTGGATGGAAATATTAGAGCTTCAAGTAAAGATTATATTATTATTAGTTATGAATATGAGTCGATAGTTAAAGATAATTTAAAAAACATGGATTCTTTTAGTAAAATTTTAGCAGATAATGTTGGTATAAATAAAAAAATTGCAATTATTACTGATGAAAAATGGAATGAAATAAAAAAAGAGTATATTGTCAGATTAAAAAAAGGTCCTCAGTATATTTTTATGAAGGAAGATGATGCTTTACCTTCTAAACTCGATAAAAACAAAAAAAAAGTTAATAATCATGGAATATTAGAGGCTTTTGGTGATATAGTAGAGGAGGAGTGATTATATTATAATAATTCTAGGTCAATGAAGACTGAAAAATAAAGTTTTAATTATGAAAGGATGATTTAAATATGAATATGCAAGCTATAATGAGACAAGCACAGTCTATGCAAAAGGAAATGTTAAAAATTAAAAATGAAATTGATAATATGGAATTTGTTGGTGAAAGTTCATTTGTTTCGGTTACTGTTAATGGTAAAAAACAAATCGTAGATGTTAAAATAAATCAAAAAGTTGAGGCAGATGATATTGATATTTTGCCTGATTTATTTGTTGTTGCGACTAATAATGCATTAAAACAAGTGGATGATGTTACAGAAAGAAAAATGTCAAAATTTGGAAATGTTCCAGGACTATTTTAGTGTGAACTATGCCTGAAAGTTTGAAAAGATTAATTGAATCATTTAAAATGTTACCTGGGATAGGTGAAAAGACGGCAGAGCGTCTCGCATTTTCTGTTTTAAATTTTGATGATGAACAAATTGAATTTTTTTCCAACAGTGTTTTTAACATAAATAAAAAAGTAAAAAAATGTTCTCGTTGTAATGTTTTGACAGACGGAGATATATGTTTTGTTTGTAGTGATGAAAATAGAAATAGTGAATTGCTATGTGTAGTTGATGATGTAAAAAATGTTTTTGTATTTGAAAAAATGGGAATGTTTAACGGCTATTATCATGTTTTAGATGCTCTTATTTCTCCCTTAGATGGTATAAATCCTGAGGATATAGGTTTAGAAAAATTAATAGATAGGATAGAAAGTAGTAATTTTAAGGAAATAATTTTTGCATTTAATCCCAGCATAGAGGGAGAAACTACTGCTATGTATATAAAACGGGTTTTAGCAGATTCTAATTTAAAATTTACTAGATTGGCGAGTGGTGTTCCAATGGGCTCTAATATGGAATATATTGATAGCTTAACTTTGGAAAGGGCCTTGGCGGATAGAAAAATTATCGAATAGAATTATTAACTTAGCATAATATGTAACAGGTAGAATAATTATTTAAGTAATATTATTCAGATATGTTAAAATTGGATTGCTGTTATTATTCTAATTTTCTTACTCATGTTGATAATTATATCTACTTAGATAGTAGAGTAGTTAATTAAAGTTATGAGAAAGGATATCCAGATAAGTAATAATGGATTTTGATGGTAATTTATTATGAATAAGATTATTAGAATAATTAAGAAGATTGTTTTTAGCACTTTTCTGCTATATGGTTATAATATGATAGCTACTAATTTTAATTTAGTTGTTCCAATTAATGTTTTAACAATCTTTAGTGTTGCAGTTTTAGGCGCCCCGGGGTTACTGGCTTTAATTTTATTTAAAATTACTATTTTGTGAGGTATATATGGTTAATGTTATAGAAGAACAAAATACTTTTTTTTCATTTATTGATAAGGAGATTAAAAATAATAGATTGTCACATGCTTATTTGATAGAAACTAATAATTATATTTATACTGATCTGGTTATAAAAGAATTATTAAAAAGAATAATAGGGTACAGTCAAGATAATGGTTTAAATATTGAGAAGTTAATTGATGATTGTACTCATCCTGATATAAGCTATATTGATGTGGATGGAGAAACTATTAAGCGTGATCAACTAAAAAATGTACAGAGACAATTTAAAGAAAAATCAAATTACAATGGTAAACAGGTATATGTAATTCGAGATGCAACAAAACTTAATAATATTTCTGCTAATACAATGTTAAAATTTTTAGAGGAGCCTGAAGAAAATATTATAGCGATTTTAGTAGCTGATAATAGATATAAAGTGATAGATACTATACTTTCTAGATGTCAAGTTGTTACTTTAAAAAATGAAAGCAAATATGAATTTGATCAAAACATAGTAATCTTTGCCGAAAATATATTAGATAAGAGTAAAGGGTTTTTAGTATATGATGAAATTTTGGAGACTATTTCTAATAGAGGAGAATTAAGCAAAAAGTTAAAAGATGTGGAGCAATTATTATTTTATTATGTAAAAAAAGATCAGAAGAAATTTTTGGATTATAGTCGGACAAGCCTAATAAAAATTATTACTATTTTGGAAGATGTTATTCAACGACTGGAATATTATGTTAATTATAAATTAGTATTGGATTATTTAATAGTTAAAGTACGTGAGGTGCAAAATGAATGTTGCTGAAATTTATATTAATTCTTTTTTTGAAAAAACAAAAGTTCCATATAATGGAAAAATTGTATTAAATAAAAATGATTATGTGGTTTTTGAATCTGAAAAAGGTATTTTTTTGGGGCAGGTTGTAAACTTTTATCAAGAAAAAATAAAAAGTGATGCTAAAATAATTAGATTGGCTAATGAAACCGATATGAAACAGGCTAGGAATAATGATAATGATTCTGATTATGCATTAGCCGAGATAAAAAGAATGATTGCAAAATTAGACTTACCTATGAGTGTTGTTGATTCTGCTTATTCACTGGATAAAACACATTTATACTTTTCTTTTGTTTCTGAGATGAGAGTTGATTTTAGAGAATTAGTAAAAAGACTTGCACAAAAATTTCATGCTAGAATTGAATTACGTCAAATTGGAGTTAGAGATAAAGCAAAAAAATTGGGAGGATTAGGTCCTTGTGGTTTAATGTTGTGTTGTAATAAGTTTTTAAATGATTTTAGTAGTGTATCTATTAATATGGCTAAAAACCAATTTTTGGCGTTAAACCCTTCTAAAATAAATGGTTCATGTGGTAGATTAATGTGCTGTTTAAATTATGAAAATGATATGTATAAGGAAATGAAAAAAGGCTTGCCTGTTATTGGTAATGTTATTGAAACTGAAGAAGGGTTAGGTAAAGTTATTGATGTTGATGTTTTTAATAGACTTTGCAAGGTAGAGTTACCTAATAAAACTGTTATTTCAAAAAAAATTGGTGAAGTTAATGGAAAAGTTAGATGATGTTTTAGGATACGGTTTGAAAATATATCAGAGAAGAGATTGGTTTTGCTTTTCTTTAGATAGTGTTTTACTTGCAAATTTTCCTAAAATCAGAAAGAATACAAAAAAAATTTTAGATTTAGGAACTGGAAATGGAGTAATACCATTGATATTATCAAGACGTTCTAATGCTAATATTTTAGGCGTAGACATACAGCAAGATTTAATAGATTTGGCTACAAAGTCTGTTAAATATAATAAATTAGAAAAGCAAATTTTATTAAAATGTATGAATATGAAGGAGTTGCTTAATGAAAAAAATTTATATAATAGTTTTGATTTGATTTTGTCTAATCCGCCTTTTTTTAGTAATTATGATAATAGTTTAAAAAACGATAATGTTCATAAAGCAATAGCTAGGCATGAACTGTTTATAAAACTTGAGGAAATATTTTTTATAGCATCTCGCCTTTTAAAAGAGGGTGGTAAATTTGCACTAATTCATAGAGCAGATAAATTTATTGATATTATTACGTTATTTAGAAAAAATGACATGGAACCTAAGTTAGTTACTTTTATTTATAAGAATTGTAATAGTGAATCTTATATGGTTTATGTTGAAGGTATAAAACATGGTAAAACGGGATTAAAGGTTACTAAGCCATTTATATTGTATTTAACTGATGGTTCAATGACGAAAGACTATGAAAAATTGTGTAATGAGGTAATGTTATGAGTGAAAAAAATTTAGGAATTTTATACTTGATACCGACTCCTATTGGCAACATGGACGATATTACATTAAGAAGTTTGGAGGTTTTAAAAAGTGTTGATTTGCTTCTTTGTGAAGATACGAGGGTAACAGGTATTTTATTGAAACATTTTGAAATTCAAAAAAAACTTTTAAGATGTGATGAGTATTCTCAACAGAAAGTAAAAAATAAGGTTTTAGAAATTTTGAATGAAGGTAAAAAAGTAGGTTTAGTTAGTGATGCTGGTACTCCAATAATTAGTGATCCAGGGTATGAAGTAGTAAAATATGTAATTGAAAAGAACTATAGAGTGATTGCTTTACCAGGTGCAACAGCTTTTGTTCCAGCACTTATTTCATCTGGTATTTTACCAGCTCCTTTTACTTTTATTGGTTTTTTAAATGCCAATAGCAATAAGCAAGTAAAAGAGTTAAAATCATTAAAAGAAAAAAGTGAAACACTAATCATATATGAAGCACCACATAGAATTAAGCAAACCATGGCAAATATATTATCTGTTTTGGGAGATAGAAATATTGCAATATGTCGTGAAATATCAAAAAAATACGAAGAAATTATAAGAGGTAAAGTATCTGATTGTTTGAAAAAAATTGATAATATTAAGGGTGAGATAGTCGTAGTTATAAGTGGTAATAATGAAGTAACTGACTTCAGTGATTTATCAGTTGTAGAACATGTAAATTTATATTTAGATGATGGCATTAAAGAAATGGAAGCTATAAAAAAAGTGGCAAGTGAACGACGGGTTGCCAAGTCAATTATTTATAAAGAGTTTATGAAAAGCAAAAAAAATAATTAATAGGAAGAAGTGAATATAGTCTGAACAATAATTGTTTATATGATTATGTGTTGCTTGAACGAGTGAAAGGAATGTGTGGTTATTGTGAAATTGATAGTAGGATTGGGAAATCCTGGAAAACAATATGTAAATACTCGTCATAATATAGGTTTTAGTATTTTAGATAAATATTTAGATAATGTAGTATGGAAGGAAAAGTTTAATGGGTTGTACTATGAGAAAAATGTTAATGGTGAAAAAAATATTTTTTTAAAGCCTCAATCTTTTATGAATTTATCTGGAGAAGTAGTTAAACAGTATGTTGATTATTTTAAAATTAATCTTGATGATATTCTAATTATACATGACGATTTAGATTTAGAATTAGGTAATTATAGATTGAAAGCATGTGGTAGCAGTGGTGGCCATAATGGTTTAAAAAATATAGAAAATATGTTGAATACTAAAGATTATAAACGTTTAAAAATAGGGATAGGTATAAATCAAAAATATGATACTATAAGCTTTGTGTTGGGAAAGTTTTCAAATGAAGAAAAAATATTGATTGATAAGTTATCAGATATATTCTGTAATATTATAGATGACTTTTTGATTATGGATTTTCAAAAACTTATGAATAAATATAATCATAAGAAAAGGTGATATTAATGAACGTTTTTGACAAATTAATTAATATAGATAAAATAAATGACATTAGTATTACAGGTACTACTAATGAGTTTTTTGGTGTTTATGTTTATAATTTATTAAAGCAAAAGCAAAAAAATATTTTGATAGTGACTAGTACTTTATTTGAAGCAAATACTATTTACGGTACCTTAAGTAATTTTACTGATAATGTATATTTGTTTCCAATGGATGATTTTTTAACAAGTCAAGCTATTGCTATTAGTCCAGACTTATTGATAAACAGAATGGAAACTTTAAAGAGTATTTCTGATGAAGGTTGTAATATTGTTATAACTAATTTAATGGGGTATTTAAGATTTTTACCTACTTTGTCAGTTTATCAGAGTAAAATAGTAGACTTAAAAGTTAATTTTGAAATTAGTCCTAGAAAGCTATATAATAAGTTGTTGGATGCGGGGTATGTAAGTGAGACTTTAGTTACTAAAACAGGAGAAGTTGGATTAAGAGGATATGTGATTGATATTTTCCCTTTAGGTGAAGATTATCCTTGTCGTGTAGAATTTTTTGGAGATACCGTTGAATCAATTAGAATCTTTGACCCGGCTACGCAAAAATCAATAAAAAATATAAGTAGTATACAAGTATATCCATATTCAGAATTTTTAGTAGATAAAGAATTAGATGTTGGCTTAGAAAAAAAACAAAATTATTTGCCGTTGTATAGTCAAACTATAAGTAATATAGGAGATTATCTTGATAACCCTATCGTAATATATAAAGATTTGCAACAAATAGAAAGCTCATATAAGTTAATGGTTGATGAGATAACAAATTATCGTGAGGATAAAGATAAAGATTTTGTTGGTAATTATATGTTTGCAATGGACGAATTACATTTCAATAATGTTATACAATATATGAGTATAAATAATATTAATGTAAATAAGAATATATCTTGTATTAATTTTAATGTAATTCCCCTAACTAATTTTTATGAAAATAGTGATTTAATAAATAATACTATATATGGTTATTTGAATGATGGTAAGACAGTTATTATATGTGTTAAATCATATCAGATTAAGTCTTTAATTAAAATGTTAACTATGAAGGTTGTAGAAACCGATATCGATAATATATTAGAAAATACAGTAAATATTGTTAATTTTGAAATGAATGGGGGGTTTTGTTATAAGAATTATGTATTTATTACAGGGAATGAATTATTTAAAGAAAAGATTCATCATAATAAATATAAGACTAATTTTAAATATTCTTCTAAGATATATGATATTAATAAATTAGATATTGGCGATTTTGTTGTACATAATGTACATGGTATTGGTATATATAATGGTGTAAAAAAAATATCTTTAAATAATTTAGATAAAGATTATTTAGAGGTTATTTATCAGGGAAAAGATAAATTATATATTCCTGTTGAAAAGATTGATTCTCTTTACAAATATTCAGGTAAGGAAGGAATTGTACCTAAAATTAATAAATTAGGTGGTACAGAATGGCAAAAAACTAAACTTAGGGTTAATAAAAAAATAGCTGATATGGCAACTGAGCTTATAAAGGTTCATGCTGAGAGAGAACAAAAGAAAGGATTTAGTTTTTCATCTGATTCAGCTTTGCAACTTGAATTTGAAAATACTTTTCCTCATACATTGACCAGTGATCAAATAAGGGCTATTAATCAAATAAAAAATGACATGGAATCTCTTACACCTATGGATAGACTTTTGTGTGGCGATGTTGGTTTTGGTAAGACTGAGGTTGCTTTTGTTGCAGCATTTAAAGCTATTCTAGATTCAAAGCAAGTGTTTTTCTTATGTCCAACAACCATTTTATCTAAACAACATTATGATAATGCTTTGGAAAGATTTAAAAATTTTCCTGTGTCTATTGCCTTATTAAATAGATTTACTTCTAGTAGTGATGTAAAAAGAATACTTGATGAAATTAAAATGGGGACGGTTGATTTAGTTATAGGAACACATAGATTACTGAGTGATGACGTTGTACCTCATGACTTAGGATTGCTTGTTATCGATGAAGAACAAAGATTTGGAGTTAGACATAAAGAAAAGATTAAGCAAATTAAAAATAATATAGATGTCTTGACTTTGACTGCTACGCCTATACCCAGAACACTTCAAATGTCGATGGCGGGGCTTAGAAGTTTGTCTTTAATTGAAACTCCTCCAGTTGATAGATATCCAGTACAGACGTATGTTATTGAAGAAAATAATCAAATTATCAGAGATGCTGTTTATAAAGAATTATCAAGAGGGGGACAAGTTTTTGTTTTGTTTAATGAAGTTAGTAAAATTGAAAAAAAGGTTTTGGAGCTTCAACAGTTAATTCCTGAGGCTAGTATTATTTATGCACACGGACAAATGAATAAGGTAGAGCTAGAAACGAGGATGTTAAGTTTTATAAATAAAGAATATGATATTTTAGTATGTACAACTATTATTGAGACTGGTATTGATATACCTAATGTTAATACTTTAATTATTTTGGATTCAGATAAATTTGGACTTAGTCAGCTTTATCAGATTAGAGGTCGGGTTGGTCGCAGTAATAAATTTGCTTATGCTTATTTGATGTACTCTCCAAACAAGACTTTGACTGAAACATCAATTAAAAGACTTAATGTTATTAAAGAGTTTACAGAATTAGGTTCAGGTTTTTCAATTGCTACGAGAGATTTGTCTATAAGAGGTGCAGGTGATATTTTAGGAAGTGAGCAAGCTGGTTTTATTGATAGTGTAGGTATAGATTTATATTTGAAAATGCTTAATGATGAAATAAGGCGTAGGAATGGGAATATTTATTATAATATGGATAGTGATGATGATGTTAGTCAACCGTTGTTAGATGTTTCCACGCATATTAAGGATAGTTATGTTTTAGATCAAAACTTAAAAATAGAGATACATAAAAAAATTAATACAATATCATCTAGGGAAACTTTCATTAATGTAAAAAATGAATTAGAAGATAGATTTGGTACTTTAGATGAGGAAATGATTATTTATATGTACGAAGAGTGGTTCGAAAAATTAGCTAAAAAAGTTCCTTTATTAAACTTACGACAGACAAAAAACTCTATTGAGTTAATATTTTCTAAGAAAATTAGCAATTATATAGCTATGGATTCTTTATTAGAAGGTTCTATAAAGATAACTAATATGTTTAGATTTTTAACTAGGGGAGATAATATAGTAATAGTTTTGGATATTATAAAATTAGATAAACATCCAGTATTTTATTTAGTAGATTTATTACTTTTAATTAGTGAAAATAATGCTTGACTTATCTTTAATTGATAAGATATTCTTTATATGTTAGATTAGTGGAGGTATATTATGAATGAATTAGAAATTTTAAAGCAACAGCATATTTTGAATTATAGAAATGCCGTGTTAACAATTATAAAAAATAATACTAATTCTTTAATAGATGATGATATATGTTCACTTATAAAAATTCCACCTTTAGATTCGATGGATCAGATTAAAGTAAAATTATTAGCTATAGCCAAAAAAAATAATATAATATTACAGAGTAATAATATGAATAAAATTGTAGTAGAGTGTAGAGAAAAATTAGTAGCTTTAATGAATAAAATAAAAAAATTAAGGATGGATGATTTGATAAATCTTGCTAACCAATTTAATTTAGAAGAAGAAAATCAAGTTATAAAAGTGACTAAAAAAGATTTAGCTGTAATTAATAAAAAAATAAAAAGGGAATTAAAAAATAATATAAATATTATTCTACAAAGTATAATTATTGATAAAATGGAATTGATAATTCCTGAAGATATTTCTGAAAATTCTAAAGGAAAAATATTAAATGATGTTATAAAATTTGTGGGAAGTAAGGGAAGTTATCAAAAACAGTTGTTAGAAAATATTGATTTTAAAATATTAGTAAAAGATACAACATTAATTAATGGTATTAAAGAACAAAGTGAAAGATATATTTTTACGAAAAATAATTCGAGATTATTTAATTAGGTACACTAACTACAATTTAGTTGGTGTTTTTATATTATTTTAAATCCTAAAAAAGTTTACTATATGGAAATATTTACCAAGGAAAATCTTTTATATAAACATTATAATATAAATATAAGCTTTTGTAGTATAAATACAGCGTTAATGGCTAAGAATAAAGGTAAAGGAGAAAAATGATATGAAAACAACTGGAGTAGTTAGAAGAATTGATGACTTGGGCAGAATTGTAATACCTAAAGAAATTCGAAGAACACTACGTATACATGATGGAGAGTCATTGGAAATATTTGTTGATAATGAAATTATTACTCTAAAAAAATATTCGTCTTTAAGCGAACTTACTAATATTTCGAGAATTCTTATAGATTCGATAAGCAAAGAGGTAAATAAATCTATTTTTATAACTGATAGAGATACTGTGATTGCTATTAGTGGAAATAGTAAGAAAAAATATATAAATAAAAATATATCTTCTTATTTAGAACAAATAATTAATGATAGAAAAAAAATAAGATCTAGCTGTACAAATGTGGAGTTTGTAGATAAAATAGAAGAAAAATGTAGTTATGTTATTTCTCCAATTATCGCAAGTGGTGATGCTGTGGGGGCTGTGGTTATAATATCCGATGAAGATGATATTACGGAAGATGAAGAAAAATTAGTGCGAATAGTTGCAGAATTTTTAGGAAAACATATTGAAGAGTAAAAGAAAATGTGTTATTCTGTTGTTAGAGGCGAAGAAAAAGAAAGCTGTATAAATTAATTAGAGAGAGTTTCTGGTAGGTGTGAAGAAATATTTTTTATATGGGGATGGCTTTGGAGCTTTTGTGTTGATATGTAAGCATGAACGTAGGTAGGCGTTAACTATAATGAGTGTATAGTAAATATATTATAAAATAAGGTGGTACCGCGAAAATTTCGTCCTTATGTTATAATATTTTTTTGTTATTGGAGGTTAAAAATGAATAAAGAAAAGTTTTATATAACAACACCTATATATTATCCAAGTGGTAATTTTCATATTGGGCATTGTTATGCAACTATTGTTGCTGATAGTATAGCGCGATATAAAAGATTGAAAGGCTATGATGTTTTTTTTCAAACAGGAACAGATGAGCATGGTATAAAAATACAAAAAAAAGCTGAAAGTGCAGGTGTATCACCAAAAGAATATGTAGATAAAATAGTGGAAGATACAAAAGATTTGTGGTCTAAGTTAAATATTAGTTATAATAGGTTTTTAAGAACGACTGATAAAGAACATATTGAATGTGTGCAAAAAATATTTAAAATATTATATGATAAAGGTGATATATATAAAGGTCATTATAGTGGACTTTATTGTACTCCTTGCGAATCCTTTTGGACAAAGACTCAATTGGTAGATGGTAAATGTCCAGATTGTGGAAGAGAAGTTCAAGAAGTAAAGGAAGAAGCCTATTTTCTAAAATTGTCTAAATATCAAGAACAATTGGTTAAATATTATGATGAACATCCTGATTTTATTCAACCCATTTCTAGAAAAAATGAGATGATTAATAATTTTATTAATGAAGGTTTGGAAGATCTATGTGTTTCTAGAACTTCCTTTACTTGGGGTATACCAGTAACTTTTGATCAAAAACATGTAGTGTACGTTTGGATAGATGCATTAAGTAATTATATTAGTAGTTTGGGATATTTATCTGAAGATGATAGTTTATTTAAAAAATTTTGGCCGGCTGATATACATATTGTTGGAAAAGAGATAATGAGATTTCATACAATAGTGTGGCCTATTATGTTGTTTGCTTTGGGGTTGGAGCAGCCTAAACAAATTTTTGGGCATGGTTGGTTAAAAGTTGATGGTCAGAAAATATCAAAATCTTTTGGTAATTATAAGGATCCAAGAGAGTATATTGATAAATATGGAGCTGATGTAGTCCGTTATTATTCTTTGAGGGAAGTACCATTTGGAAGTGATGGTAATTTTTCAGAAGACAATTTAATAATGAGACTTAATAGTGATTTAGCTAATGTATTAGGTAATTTAGTTCAACGAACTATCTCAATGGTGCAAAAATACTTTGCGGGTAAAGTTTCTAATAAAAAGATTAGGGAAGATATTGATAGTGATTTTATTAATATGATTTCTGAATTGAGTAGTAAAGTGGATAAGCAAATGGAAATATTAAATGTTGGAGATGCCGTGGGTGAAATATTCGATTTACTCCGTTGTAGTAACAAGTATATAGATGAAACTGTACCATGGGTATTAGCTAAAGATGAAAATAAAAAAGATCGGTTGGAAACAGTTCTGTATAATTTGTTGGAATCAATTAGAGTGTCATCTTGTTTATTAACTCCTTTTTTACCTGATACAAGTGATAAGATAAAGAACCAGTTAGGCAATTTGAATGATTCCCTAGAATATATAGATGATAATAGTTATAGTGTTAATAATCCTGAAATATTATTTAAAAGGGTGGAAAAATAGCATGACAATATAGATGTCAAGTCTATTAAAATTATATAATTAGTATTTGTGTATTAGAAAAAATATGATATATTTTTAATGTTGTCTTTGTAGTAGAAACTAGTAAAGGAGAACAAGATGAAAAATATATCAGTTAGTAAGTTTGTGAATTTGGATACATTATATTTGTCAGCAGTTATAGTATTGATATATATGATAAAGTGCGAGGCTAATTTTTTGGATATAATGTATTTAGTTGTTTTAACTTTTTATTATTTTAGAATAAAAATTCATAGAAAAAAGTCTAAATATCATTCTGATTTGGGATGATATTTTAAGTTTGAATAAATTTATAAATATATTATAATTAATATAATGACTTTAATTATGTGGTTTGAATATTGAACCAGTAATTTTTATCATATTATAAATAATTATTTATCTTATTGTTATTGTATTTTCATTAGGGATAAAGGAGGTGGAGTCGAGAGATAGTTTTCTCGGCAGTAAAAATGTATATAGATACGCATTGTCATTTACAAAAAGAATTTTATTATGATATAGAGAAAGTGATTAATGAAAATTTACGTAATCAAGTTCAAAAGATTGTAGTAAGTGGATGTAGTAAACAAGAGATTATAGAAGTATTACAGTATGCTTTAGAATATGATTCAGTTTTTTTAACGCTTGGTTTTCATCCTGATTCTTGTGAAGTTGTTAATGATCAAGATTTGGCTTGGCTTAAAGATTTAATAATAAAAAATCGTAAGGTTGTAGGTATTGGTGAAATTGGCTTAGACTATCATTATGGTAAAGATAATAGAAACTTACAAATAGAGTTATTTAAAAAACAACTAAAAATTGCAGAAGAGTTGAATTTACCTGTTGTAATTCATTCTAGAGACGCAGTAAAGGATACTATTGAAATATTAAAGCAATATAAAATAAAGAGAGGAATTATACATTGTTTTAGTGGTAGTTTGGAAGTGGCACAACAATATATTAAGATGGGATATTATTTAGGGATTGGTGGTGTAGTAACTTTTAAAAATAGTAGGTTAACAGATGTTTTGACTAAATTAAGTTTGGAGAATATTGTGTTAGAGACAGATAGTCCTTATCTTACCCCAGAACCATTTAGAGGAACTATAAATAGTTCAAAATATGTTCCGATTATCGCTAAGAAATTAAGTGAAATATATAATGTTCCAGTAGATAAAGTAGGTGCAGTGACTTTTAAAAATGCAAGCAATATTTTTCATATTTAAGTTGGTAAACTTTTGTAGATGTGATAATAAAAAATGATATTGATACTAAAAATATTTTTTAAATATATTTTGTTAATTTTTATTGATTAATTTTTTATTTTTTTAGATAGGAAATACTATGACTCAAAAGATATAGAACTTTACTTTTCATAGTTATATGGTTATAATACTAATTGAAGATAAAGAGGTGGCTTATGGAAAGAAAAAATAAAAATAATTCGTCAGATAAGCAGTTAATTTTGGCTGTTAGTGGTATTATTATTTTTTTGTTAGTATGTATTTTGGTAGTTTGTTGTGTTATATTTTATACTAAGGATAATTCTATAAAAACTAATGTGAAGATAGCCAAGGTAACTATGAATTATACTAATAGTTCCAATCAGCTTGTTATTGGACCTAAAAATATTGATGATGCTAATGCTATAAATATGGTAGATGGTGAAAATGTCTTTGATTTTACTATAAATGTTAAAACTGAGGCAGGTACAAAGATAAAGTATGAAGTAGTTGCTACTAAAGATCCTATTTCAACAATATCTGATCACTATGCTAAAGTGTATTTACAAAAATTTAAAGATAGTAGTTATACTGGTGGAAAAGTAATAATGGGACCAGTTAGGTTTGATGAGATGGTGAAAAATGGAGAAAAAATTGTTTTAGATTCTGGTACTACAAAAGTATCGACAACGGTATATTATCGATTGATATTATGGACTGATTCTAATTATATTTCGCAAAGAGAAGATGACAATTTTAAATTGAGTATAAACGTACGTGGTGATGCGCAGTAATTCAGTAAAAATGTAAAATTAGGCTCTGAATGATGTAAAGTCACCTTTTTTTCTTGGTTAATATATTTAAATATATTTTGATGTGTATTAAGATTATTGTAGAGGAACAGAGGTGATATAATATGCAGGGTGCGATTATTACTAAGTCTAATGGTCATACTAAAGATAATGTTTTAAATTCAGTAAAAAATGTATTATATTATTTCGTAAATGTTTTTTTAAATGTAATTTTGTCAATATTGGTAGTAATTAGTTTTTTGATTGTTATAAATTTTGTAGATAATAAAATTAATGAATTAAGAGGAAATAATGTTCCTCCTTTGTTTGGAACATATGTAATTATCACTCCTAGTATGGTTCCAACTATTAAAGTTCAGGATGCAATAATTGTAACAAGAATTAACCCTAAAAATTTAAATGTTGGTGATATTATAACTTTTAGATCTACTGATGCAAGGTATGCGGGTTATACTATTACTCATAGAATTCAAAAAATTACAACTAATGAAGAGGGGGAGAGAATGTTTATAACAAAGGGAGATAATAATGCCCTAAGTGATAGTTCTCCTGTTTTAGAAAGTAATATATGTGGTAAAGTTCTATTGAAAATTCCCAAATTAGGTAAATTTCAGAAATTTTTATACAAGCCATTAGGATTCTTTTTAATAATTGTTTTACCTCTATTTATAATTGGATTCTTTAATATAAAAAGAGTAAATAAAATAGATAATGAAGAACAAACTATTAATGATGAGAAAAATTGGTTAGAAAGTATTGAAATAATTGATTATCAAGAAGATGTTAATTCTATTAAAAATAGTAAACAAGATAGTGATGATATTGAAATAATATAATTTATATAGTATAAGTATATATTGGTGGTTTATATGCAGAATTTCCGTTTTAAAAAAAGTTTAGGACAGAATTTTATTAAAGATGATAGTATTGTTGAAAAAATGGTTAATGAGGGAAAACTTCTTAGTAATTCTATTGTTATAGAAGTCGGACCTGGTGAAGGTATATTAACAAAGCAATTAAGTAAAAGCTGTGCACATGTATTGTGCTATGAGTTAGATTTAGAACTAGAATATCATTTAATAGAATTACAAAAAAAATTAGGAAATGTTGATGTCATTTTTGGAGATTTTTTGGATAGGAATATATCGGAAGATATTGCTAAGTATAAGTATGAACATATTTATTTTGTAAGTAATGTTCCATATTATATAACGACGCCTATTTTAATGAAAATAATAGAGTCGAATGTTAACTTTGAAAAAGTGATTATTATGGTGCAAGAAGAAGTAGGAGAAAGAATTGCAGCTAGTTTTGGACATAAAGCATATTCTTCATTAACGGTTTTCCTAAATTATTTTTATGATATTAAAAAATTATTTAAAGTTAATAGGCATGAATTTATACCTATTCCCAATGTTGATAGTGAAGTAGTAATGTTAACTAAAAAAGATAAAGAACTAGAAGTTGTAGATAAAGATTTTTTCTTTGGATTGGTGAAAGATAGTTTTAAGTTTAAAAGGAAAAATTTAAGAAATAATTTGAAAAAATATGATTTAGAGATTATAGAAAATGTGTTACGTAGACATAATTTATCTTTGATGAGTAGAGCAGAGCAAGTACCTATTGAAGTTTTTGCAGAGCTTAGCAATGAACTAAAATAGGTTTTTTGTTCTATATTTTTTTTTGTTGGCATATGATTTACTGG
The DNA here is from genome assembly GCA_947628745.1 of uncultured Bacilli bacterium. Taxonomy (GTDB): domain Bacteria; phylum Bacillota_I; class Bacilli_A; order RF39; family UBA660; genus CAG-417. Next base: position 16,182 of record CANRBB010000002.1, read on the forward strand.
AAGATTTTTTGGTTATTTTTAATCTTCATTTTAGATAATATAATCAAATGGAGGATGAAATTATATGAATTTTAAAGTTGGGGATTTGGTTACTAGGAAGTCACATGGTAATGATATAGTTTTTCAGATTATAAATATAGATTACAATAATGTATTTTTAAAAGGTGTTGAGGTTAGATTATTGGCAGATAGTTTAATTGATGATTTAACTAAAGTTGTTGATGATTTAGATCCATACAGGTGTGATAGAGAATTAACTGCCAAGGCTATTAGCGATCTTAATTTAGATAGAAGTGAGTATTTTTATTTACCGGGTAAAATATTGCATATTGATGCAGATAGTAATTATTTAGAAAGATGTATAAAATTTTATAGTGATTTAAAGGTGGAAGCTTATGGAATTAATTTAGACGAAAGTGAAATGGAAAGCAATATTATTGAGAAGTTAAAAGATTATAAACCTGATATTTTAGTGATAACAGGTCATGATGCTTATTTTAAAAATAAAGGAAGTATTAATGATTTGAATAGTTATCAAAATAGTAAAAATTTTGTTAATACGGTAAAGAAAGCTAGAGAATATGAAAATAGTCAAGAAAAATTGATTATTATTGCTGGTGCATGTCAATCAAATTATGAGGAATTAATTAAAGCTGGTGCTAATTTTGCATCTAGTCCTAAACGTATAAATATACACGCACTTGATCCAGCAATTATTGCATCAAGTATTTCTTTGTCAGAAAAAAATAAGAGTATAGACTTAATTAATATGCTTGAAAAAACTAAATATAAGACTGATGGAATGGGGGGAATTATAACTAATGGTACTATGTATGTGGGGTTTCCTAGATGAATAAAGAATTATTACGTGAGAAAATAAAGGCAAAAGAAGGAAATCATTTTGATTTTGTATTTAATGGTAGTAGAAACCAAGTGGAAAAGTTTTCGGGTACTATCATAGAGACTTATCCTTCCGTTTTTTTGGTTGAAACTAATGAGGATATACCTCGAATTAAATCGTTTTCATATAATGATGTGATCACTTCAAACTTAGAGATGAAAGAAAAGTAAATTTATGAAATATTTATGTTGATTTTTGATTATAGTTATTATAAAATATAATTATAAAGTGTAAGGCTTTGGAGGGAGGAAACACATGGAAATTACATCCATAAAAGTTACAAAATTTAATCAGGAAGGTTCACGTAGAAAAGGTATTGCATCTATTGTTTTTGATGATTGCTTTGTCATTAAAAATATTAGAATTATTGAACGTGATGATAGATTGTTCGCTGCTATGCCTAGTAGGAGATCGGCAGATGGTAAGTTTCACGATTTGGCTCATCCTTTAAACAAAGAAACTAGAAATTGGATTGAGTCTGCTATTATTGAAGCATATAATAATACAGAAGAGGTTACTACACCAGTCGATGATGATTTTGAAGAAGATGAATAGGACCGTTGTGGTTCTTTTTTTGTTGATAAATAATTTAATGTTTAACATTTTATAAAGAAAATAAGGGTTAATACAGTAAGCTTAAAGAAAAAAATATTTTTTTAAATAATATAGATCAAGTTCTCATTTTCAAATGGTTAAGATTTAAATATTAGGAATTTTATAATTAATAGTAATATATTATTTAATATGTCTTATATAGAAAGAATTTGTTTTAATTAGTTTATGGTATTGTTAGCTTCAGATAATGGTAATTTGAAAAATATCATTGACAAGAAAATTATTTTTAGTTATCATCTTTTCTTGATGTACGTTATTTTTGAATTTATATAAATTTTTGATTGCGATGAATGAATTATACAACTTTAAAAATAATATAATTAACTAATTATTGTTATAGAATGGATGGTGAATCGAGTTTTTACTTGATAGGTTTATGAGTATTTATAATAAAGTGGTCAGTGATATGAAAATGTTGGGTTACATGCATGAACTATACAGATTTCAAGGCTTAAATAATGCTGAATATTTTGATATGAAAAACAATAAATTATTTAGCGAAAATACAGGCAGATATTATTACTTTTCGAAAGGGATAAATCATCATAAATATTTTATTAATAAGAAGTTAAAACAATTAATATTTGAAATTTCTATAAATGATACTAATAAATCATTAGACAGATATAGTTTAAATGATCTTAAAAGATTTAAAGAAATATGCGAATTAATTGAAAATTCAGAAGTTGTGGATAATTTGTGGAGTACAGGTGTAGTTGTTAATAAAATGTTTTTAAATTTACTTATTAATAATTGTGTTGACAGTGATAAGAAAAGTTTTAAATCGGCTGTGGAAAAAGTAGATTCTAAAGTATTTGGTGGTGGGTTTGGTTTGGTTGATGATTGGTTAAAGTTATTAAATCATACAAGTTTTTTTACAGCAAAAAAGCAAATAACTAGAGGCGATATTATTCAGTATTTAAAAAGTATGAGAGCTAGTAATATGTTTTTTAATAAAGATTGTTTAGATTTTTTCTTTATGGAAAGAGAGTATAGTTTAAATGTAAATATATTTAATAATTTTATAAAATATGAAATTATGAATGATTTGGAAAACATAGTAGAAAAAATGCTGTGTAGTGCAGAAAGCGATTTAAGCAAATATCCTAATAAGACAATTTCTCAAATAGTTAAAAATTATCAATTGCAAAGGGAAAAAGTAATACTATCTTTGGAAGAAAATTATAATAAAAAAATTAGATAATGTTTTTTGTTCTAAAATTGTTAAATTTTCATATTCTTTAATGGAGATGAAGATATGGACAAGATGGATAGTACTATAAGTAATTATAATCATACTGTAACTATGGTAGAAAGAAAATCATTTGTTACTAGTGGAGTAAAAAAAATAGAAAATTTTGATGATACACAGTTTTTGTTGGATACTGTTATGGGTTTTATGTTAGTAAAGGGAGAAAGTCTAGAATTAATAAAGCTCGATACGTTACAGGGAACGGTAACTATTAAGGGAACGATAAATAGTCTTAATTATTTAGAAGATAATGCAAAAAAAGATAAAGAATATGGTATATTGAGTAGATTGTTTAAATGATTAATTTAGATATGCAAATAAAAGCACTTATTTTTTCCTTTATATATGGTATTTTTGTTGCCTTAATGATAAATGTTAATTATAAATGTTTATTCAATAAGAATAAAATTTTTAAGTTAATATTTAATTTTATATTTATCTTGGATATTAGTTTGTTATACTTCTTTTTAATACAAAATATAAATTATGGCTATTTACATATTTACTTTTTTATTGTATTTATACTTGGTTTCTTTTTATCCTTTAACTTTTTTAAACAAAAAATACGTAAAGGTAGTGTAAAAAAATAGGTAATTTTGGGAGTAATGTTGTATAATATAAAAATCTATTGTATAATTTGGTCGGAAGGGTGGTAGATTTTTACGTCTCAGAAAAAAAGTAAAAAGTATGATCGTAATATGGCTAGAAAAAAGCATAAGATGATGTTTTTGACTGTTTTTTCTGTACTTGTAATTTGTTTAACCACCTATACAATGGGTAAATATTGGATTCAAATTTATGATAAGTCAAAAGAAAAAGAAAAGTTAACTAAAGAATTGAAACAGCTTAGAAAAAAAGAGTCTACTTTGAGGGCTGATGCTAGCAGAATGCAGGATAGTGAGTATATAGCAAGATATGCTCGGGAAAAATACTTATATAGTAAAGAAGGGGAATTTATATTAAGAATTCCGTAAAAACTAGGGTTTAATATGATATACTAGAGTGAATAAGAAAAATTCATTCTTTTGTTTTATTATATATATAATTGTATGTATATAAATATGGTGGAATATGGTGGTGAAAAATATATATGGAAGATATAAAAATTGATAAATTATTTAAAATAAATAACAGAGATGTTATAGTTGTTGGTTGTTCTGCTGGACCAGATTCGATGGCTTTGATGGATATGCTTGTGAAGGCTCGGGATAAATATAATCTTTTTTTAATATGTGCTCATGTCAACCATAATGTAAGGAAAGAAAGTATTGAAGAAGCAAGATTTATGCAAGAATATTGTGAAAAAAATAATATTTGTTTTGAAACGATGACTATTGAAAATTATGGAGAAGATAATTTTCATAATGAAGCACGTAATATTAGATACAATTTTTTTGAGAAAATAGTTGAGAAATATCATGCTGAATATTTAATGACGGCACATCATGCAGATGATTTAATGGAAACTATATTGATGAGAATAGTAAGAGGATCTAATTTAAATGGATATTCTGGATTTAAGAAAGTGGTGGAGAAAAATAATTATAAATTAGTAAGACCTTTAATAAGTTTAACTAAGGATGACTTATTACAATATGATATAGAGAATAATATAAAATTTTATATTGATAGTTCAAATAATAAGATGAAGTATACCAGAAATAGGTATCGTAAAATTGTATTGCCATTTCTAAAAAAGGAAGATAAGAATGTTCATTTAAAATTTTTGAAATTTAGTACTTACTTAAATCAAGTTAATGAATTTATTGAAAGAAAAAGGGATGAACAAATTAGTAAGGTAGTGGAAGATGGTAAAATAGTAATATCTAAATTTATATTGGTTGACGAATTTTTGCAAAAGGAAATATTATATCATTTTATGCAACAATTTTATCATGATGATTTGCTATTAGTTAATGATAAGCATATTAATTTGTTGGATAGCGTTATAAAAGGTAATAAAAAGAATGTAATAGTAAATTTGCCTAATGAGGTAAATGCTATTAGAGAGTATGATTATTTTTATTTGAAAAAGCAAACAGAAGAATTAACTTTATATGAAGTTGAAATTAATGATCATGTTGAATTACCTAATCATAAAAGAATAGACAGAATTTCATATTCTGATGATGATAGTAATAATATTTGTAGGTTATTGAGTAGTGAAGTTAAATTACCATTAATTGTTAGAACTAGGAAATTGGGTGATAGAGTAAATATAAAAGGAATGGCTGGTTCTAAAAAAGTAAAAGATGTCTTTATAAATGAGAAGATTAGTAAAAATGACAGGGATTTGTGGCCTATTGTTGTGGATAGTTTAGGAAGAATTGTTTGGATACCAGGTCTTAGAAAAACTAAATTTAATAAAAATGTAGATCAAGAATGTGATATTATATTGAGATATTATTAAATAGAGTTATTAGTAAAATTTTAAATTACCTAAAAAATTATTGTATTTGTAGTATTTTTTGATATAATATTAGTCGTTGGAATGTTATCTATATTATTAAATGGACAGCTTAGTAATTTTAAGCAATTATATTTACTTTTAATATAGTTATAAAGAAAGGAATTTTTAAAGATATGAATAAAAAAATTGATAAAAAAACAGTAAAAAAAGGTTTGTTACCATATTTATTTATTGTAATTTTTATACTTGTGATTCTTTATATGTTTAATTTTTTGAATCATACTACTAATGTTTTGACATATAATCAATTCATGGATAATTTATCAAATGGTAAGGTGGAAGAATTTACACTTACGCCAAGAGATAGGGCACAAACGTATGAAGTTACTGGTAGATTGACTGAGTATGCGGAGACTGAAAGTTTTTATGCGGTTTTACCTAAGAGTGACAATGTTATTGAAAAAATAACTGATTTATCGGAAAAACATAAGATTGATTTTACTACTAAAGCTGATCCTGAATCGAGCACTTTCTTGATGGTATTGGCAGATTTACTTCCTATTGTTATTTTGTTAGTATTAGCTTTTTACTTTTTGAATAAGCAAATGGCTGGAAATAAAAGTTCTATGGATTTTGGAAAAAGCAAAGCTAGATTATCAGATAATAAAAATAAAGTATTATTTAAAGATGTAGCAGGATTGAAAGAAGAGAAAGAAGAAGTCAGAGAGCTAATTGATTTCTTAAAAAATCCTAAGAAATTTCAAAAGCTTGGAGCTCGTATACCTAAGGGTGTTCTATTAATGGGGCCTCCTGGAACTGGAAAAACTTTACTTGCACGTGCTGTGGCTGGAGAAGCTAATGTACCGTTCTATTTTATAAGTGGTTCTGATTTTGTGGAATTATTTGTTGGTGTTGGAGCTAGTCGTGTTAGAGATATGTTTCAACAGGCTAAAAGAAATGCACCTTGTTTAATATTTATAGATGAAATAGATGCTGTTGGTAGACAAAGGGGTACTGGACTAGGTGGTGGACATGATGAACGTGAACAAACACTTAACCAGTTACTTACAGAGATGGATGGTTTTGGAGAGAATGCAGGAATTATTATAATTGCTGCTACAAATAGACCAGATGTTTTAGACCCAGCACTTCTTAGACCTGGAAGATTTGATAGACAAGTTACAGTAAGTTTACCTGATATAAAGGGGCGTGAAGAAATTCTTGCTGTTCATGCTAAAAATAAGAAGCTTGGTAAAGATGTGACATTGAAAAATTTAGCTAAAAGAACACCAGGATTTAGTGGGGCAGATCTTGAAAATTTATTGAATGAAGCAGCTTTACTTGCTGTAAGAAGAGATAAAGATGAAATATCAATGCATGAAGTTGATGAGGCAACGGATAGAGTTTTAATGGGACCTGCTAAAGTTAGTCATAAATATAGTGAGAAAGATAGAAAATTGGTAGCTTATCATGAAGCAGGGCATGCAGTTATCGGTTTGAAATTAGCAAATGCTTCTGATGTTCAAAAAGTAACTATTATTCCACGTGGATCTGCTGGTGGATATAATATGATGGTTCCTAGCGAAGAAAAATTATGTTCTACTAAAACTGACTTGTTAGAGCAAGTAACAGGTTTATTAGGAGGAAGAGTCAGTGAAGAAGTTGTATTTAAGGAAATTACGACAGGTGCAGAAAACGATTTTTCCAAAGCAACTAAAATTGTGAGGGCTATGGTTACTGAGTACGGTATGAGTGATTTGGGGCCTATGCAGTTAGAGCAACAGGAGGGTGCTGCCTTTTTAGGACGTGACTATAATAAAACTAGAAACTTTTCAGAGACTGTGGCTCATGAAATTGATGAAGAAATGAGAAAAATCATTAACGAATGTTATGTTAATGCTAAAAAAATAATTAAAGAAAATAGAAAATTACTTAATTTAATTGCTGAAACCTTACTTGAGTATGAGACTTTGACTAAAGAACAAATTGATTACTTGGTTGAAAATGGGGTAATGCCTGATGAAGACAAAAATAATTTAGAGTCTATGTCTTTGACTAGTCTTAGAGCTATTGCTAAAGAGAAGAATATTAAAAATTATACTAAGATGAATAAGGCCGAAATTATTGATGAATTGGATAAATTAGATAAGTAAAATATTTCGAAACATATGTGCTTGTGTTACATATGTTTTTTTGTTATAATAAGCCGGAAGTGGAGTAATATATGTGGAAAATAGGTAATGTAGAGATTAAAAATCAGGTGGTTTTGGCTCCTATGGCAGGTATTTCTAATTCTGCTTATAGAAGAATATGTAAAGAAATGGGTTGTGGCTTAGTATGTTGTGAAATGGTGAGCGATAAAGCGATTAGTTTTGGAAATAAAAAAACTATTGATATGTTATATATGACAAATGAAGAAAGGCCTATATCGCAACAAATTTTTGGAACGGATGTAGATAGCTTTGTACAAAGTGCCAAATTTATTGAAGAAACTATGCACCCTGATATTATAGATATTAATATGGGTTGTCCTGTGCCTAAAGTAGCTCTAAGAGCACAAGCCGGTTCGGCACTTTTAAAAAATCCACAGAAAATAAAGAAAATAGTTAAAGCTGTTGTAGAAGCTGTTGATGTACCAATTACAGTTAAGATAAGAAGCGGTTGGGATTCTAATAGTATTAATGCTATTGAAGTGGCTAAAATATGTGAAGAAGCAGGAGCTAGTGCTATTACTGTTCATCCAAGAACTAGAAGTCAAGGATATTCTGGTAAGGCAAATTGGGCAATTATTAAGCAGGTTAAAGAAAATGTTAACATACCAGTTATTGGTAATGGAGATATATGTAGTCCTATGGATGCTAAAAGAATGCTTGAAGAAACTGGATGTGATGCAGTAATGATAGGTAGAGGTGTACTTGGTAATCCTTGGTTAATTAGAAATACAATAAGTTATTTAGAGGGAAAAGATTATCTCAAAGAAGTTAGTTTACAGGAAAAGGTAGATATGTGTATTAAACATATCAAATATTTGTGTGAATATAGAGATGAAAAATTAGTAATGTTAGAGATGAGAAATCATATAGCTTGGTATTTAAAAGGAATACCTAATGCTAATATAGTAAAAAATAAAATCTATCAATGTAATAATATTCGTGATATAATTCAAGTATTGAGAAATTTTTTGGAGGATAATAATGAAAAAAGGTGAAAAAAATCAAAAATATGAAAAGGCTTTGTTTTCAAAAAGATTGGTGGGTTATCTAATTGATTATTTTATTGTGATGATGATTGCATCAGTTTTGCAAATACCTTTTTTAAATAATAAGAATGTAGAAAAATTGGATAAACAATTACTTGAAACTGTTGATAAATATAATAAACAAGAGATTGATTTACAAACTTATTTTAATCAATATTTAGATTATTCTTATTTGATAACCAAGGAAAGTGGTTTATCGGTTTTAATAACTATAATTGTAGATGTGCTGTATTTTATAGTTCTTCAGGCGTATATGGGTGGGCAAACCTTAGGAAAAAAATTAATGAAAATTAAGATTGTAAAAAATGATGATGGTGATGTTACTGTTAATGATGTGACGATTAGAAATGTTATTAATAATGATATACTTGCTAATATATTATTGGCCATACTTTTGTTAATGGGTAAAAATGTTTACTTTATGGGGACATTGGTAGTTATGTCTATTCAGTATCTTGTTACTTTTTTGAGTATTATATTTATTTTATTTAGAAAAGACGGACGTAGTGTTGCTGATTTAATTGCTAAGACAAGAGTAGTAAGTTTAAAGGAGGAGTAGGAAATGAGAGAATTTAGTGAACAAGAATTAGTTAGAAGGGCAAAACTTGATAATATCAAACAACCTTATCCGGATCGTTTTGAAATTAATTGTGAAATAAAGGATGCTGTATTGAAAGAAGATGGAACAACTGGTATTAGAGTAGCAGGAAGAATTGTTTTGATGCGTAAGATGGGTAAAATGAGCTTTATAACAATAGGGGATATTTTAGGTAAAATTCAAGTATCTATTAAAATAGATATGATTGGAGAAGAGGCTTATCAAGACTTCAAAGCAAACTATGATTTAGGAGATTTTATCGGTGTTGAGGGTGAAATGTTTACTACTCACACAGGAGAAAAAACAATTAGAGCATCTTTTATTAAGTTTTTAGGTAAGGCTTTAAGACCATTACCTGAAAAATTTCATGGTATTGAGGATATTGAAACTATATATAGAAAACGTTATCTTGATTTAATTACAAATGATGAAAGTAAGAGTAAATTTTTATTCCGTAGTCGTTTTATTAAGGAATTGCGTGATTATCTAGATAAAAGGGGCTACATAGAAATAGAAACACCTATTCTTAATAATAAGGCTAGTGGGGCAACAGCAAGACCGTTTACTACTCATCATAATGCTTTGGATATAGATTTATTTTTGAGAATTGCTCCTGAAACATATTTAAAAAGGGCTATTGTAGGTGGGTATACTAAAGTTTTTGAAATAGGTAGATGCTTTAGAAATGAGGGAATGGATTTAACACATTTGCAAGACTTTACTATGATAGAAGGTTATGGTGCCTATCTTAACTATAGAGATAATATGACTTTTTTGAGGGAAATGTTGCAGAATATAATTATGAATATTTTTAACGCTTTAGAGATTAGTGTTGGTGGAAAAATTGTTGATTTATCAGGTGATTGGGAAGAAATTAGCTTTAGAGATTTAATTTTTAAGTATTCTAATATTGATATAAATGTATATAATACTAAGGAGTTATTACTTGCCAAAATAAAAGATGATGGAATTGATATTGAAAGCGAGACTCCTTTGGAAAATTTAGGATATGGTAATTTGGTAGATCAATTGTATAAAAAAGTAGCTCGTCCTTATATTGTTAATCCAGTTTTCTTAACAGAGCATCCTATTAGTCTATCACCTTTAGCTAGAGCTAATGATGATAATCCTGATATTACTGATCGTTTTCAGCTAGTAATTAATGGTGCTGAAATCATTAATGCTTATTCTGAACTTGTTGATCCACGTGAGCAAGAAAAAAGATTACTTGAACAAGCACGTCTTCGTGCCGGAGGTGACTTAGAAAGTATGCCAATGGATTATGATTATATTGAGGCTATGGAGTATGGTATGCCTCCAATTAGTGGTTGGGGTATGGGAATAGATAGAATAGTACAACTATTAACTAATTCTGATAACATAAAAGATGTGGTCTTGTTTCCACTTATGAAAAATAAAGAAGATAGTACTAACAATTAATTAATTAGTATCTGTCTTTTTTTCTTTAAAAATTCGGTAAAAATATCCAAAAGTATTGTAAATTAAAGATATTGTTATTATAATTAAAGTGGGAGGAGAAGAAAATGAAGAAACATAATGCAATTAAAGTCGTTCTATTAACATTACTTACATTCTTTTTATTAAGTTGGATATGTACGTCAGCATATTATTCAGGTAGTTATGTTGATCAAGGACGTTGGCAAATGGGTTTATTTGATATTTTTTCATATCCTGTAACTGCAATTTCATATTTTGGATATATTTCTCTATATGCATTTGCAATAGGATTATTCTATGGTATAGTAAACAAAATTGATGCATATAGAGTAATGCTTGATAAACTTGCTAAGAGTTTTAAAGGAAAAGAAAAAATAGCTATATCTATTATAATGATTTTATTAGCAATCATTACTTCATTCTGTGGCTTACAGTTTGGTTTGTTGTTTGTATTCCCATTTGTTATATCGTTAGTATTGATAATGGGATATGACAAAATTGTTGCTGCATTAACAACTGTTGGTAGTGTAATTGTAGGTATGATGGGAGCAACCTTTGCTTATAATAACACAGCTATTTTAGCTAGTATACTTTCTCTAAAGGTAACTTCAGGAATTGTGTATAAGTTGATAGTTCTTGTTTTAGGTCTTGTGATTCTTATTGTTAATACAATGATATATATCAATAAAAAAATGCCTAAAAGAACAAAGGATGATGCTAAAGAATTGGATTCATATTTACCAGAAGTAGTTAACGCTAAGGATAGTAAAACTGCTAAAATTTGGCCTTTAGTATTAATATTTGATTTGATATTAATTGTAATGATTTTAGCATTTATTGCTTGGAGTGATGTATTTAATATTACGTTATTCTCTGATGTTACTACAGCTATAACTGGATTTACTATTCCAGCATATCTTGCTTTATTGGTATTATTACTAATAGTAAATATTGTATTGTTTGTTAAGAAGAAAAATAAACAAGCATGTATATTAGATGCTGCTTCAGCAATAGTTGCGGCTGTTATACTAATTGGTAGATTTGCTGTAAAAGCTAAGTTATTTAAAGATATAGTTAAAGGTTTAACAGTTGATTTCGCAATTTTTGGTAAATTTTTAGGTACAGTTAATAAATTTGGTGAGTGGAATCTTACAGAACTATCATTATTAGTTGTATTGGGAGCTATTATATTAGCTATGGTTTATAAAGTTAAGTTTGATGATGCTTTAGATAATATTGTTAATGGTATTAAAAAAGCATTAGTACCAGCTTTATTGGTATTACTAATTTATGTTGGTTTAGTAATTGTTACTTATCATCCATTCCAATTACCTATTTACAAAGCTATATTTGGTTTAACTAAAGGATTTAATGTATTTACATCTACGATAGTAGCTATTTTAGCAACTGTGTTTAATAGTGATCCTATGTATGTATTTAACAGTGTTATACCATATCTTGTTAGTTTAGTTACAAATACTAATGTATATCCTGTTGTTTGGGTATTATATCAGTCTGTTTCTGGATTAACTATGTTAGTGGCTCCAACAAGTGTAGTATTAATTTTAACATTATATTATCTTAATATTCCTTACGGCAAATGGTTAAAAACTGTTTGGAAATTAGCATTACAAATGTTAATTGTACTATTAGTTGTATGCACGGTAGCTTTAGCTTTAGTGTAATAAAAACTATTAAAAATCAAGATAGTTTTCTACGAGAAAATCTTTCTTGGTTTTTTCTTTTGTCGTTTTTTTGGGGGCATAAACTCTTGTCATCAAGTAAAAGATATACATAAAATAGTATTGAAGGGATGGGAGAAAATGTTTTCAAAATTTAGTGAAGAAGCACAGAAAAACTTGTTATTAGCGAAAGAAGAAATGATAAAACTTAAACATCCATATGTGGGAAGTGAACATCTTTTACTTGCGATTTTATCGAATAAAAATCTCTCTGTAACTAAACGTTTACAAAAATATGAGGTGACGTATGACTCTTTTTATCAACAAATTGTAAAAGTTATGGGAGTTGGGAATAAAGTGACTACATGGTTTTTATATACACCACTATTAAAAAGAATTATAGAAAATGCTATATTTGATACTAAAGAAAGAAAAGAAAAAGAAGTTACAGTTGAACAGTTATTTATGTCTATGTTGGAAGAAGGCGACGGTGTTGCTATCAGATTATTAATTGGGATGAATGTTGATATTGATTTACTATATGATGATTTTGCAAGTAAATTCACTATTAAGAAAAATAAAAAAGATAAAAAATTAATAATCAATGATTTTGCTGTAAACTTTAATAAAAGAGTGGTAGTGGGAGAGGTTGATCCTGTTATTGGTAGGGATGAAGAGGTGAATAGAGTAATCGAAATTTTATCTCGGAGGACTAAAAATAATCCTTTACTAATTGGTGAAGCAGGTGTTGGTAAAACTGCTATTGTTGAAGAATTAAGTAGGAGAATTGAAAATGGGCAAGTTCCTAAATTTTTAATAAATAAGAAGATATTATCAATTTCGATAGCTTCACTGGTTTCTGGTACAAAATATAGGGGAGAGTTTGAAGAAAGAATTAATAAAATTATTAAGGAGGTAGAAGAAGAAGGTAATATTATTTTATTTGTAGATGAGGTGCATACAATAGTAGGTGCCGGTGGGGCAGAGGGTGCAATAGATGCTTCCAATATTTTAAAACCTAGTTTAGCCCGTGGTAAAATAAAGATTATAGGTGCTACTACAAATGAAGAATATCATGAATTTATTGAAAAAGATAAAGCTTTAGATAGGAGATTCCAGAAAGTAAATGTTTTAGAGCCTTCTAATGAGAAGACTCGTAATATGTTAATGACTCTTAAGCCTATTTATGAAAGTTTTCATAATGTTATGATTTCAGAGGAGATTATTGATTATATTATTGAATTAACTGAGCGATATATTCAAAATAGAAGAAATCCTGACAAATCAATAGATATTATGGATGAGGTTTGTGCCAAAGCTTCATTATTTAATGTGAATAAAGATAATTTATTAGTAGAAATGAACAATAAAATTAAGCAAATTATCAAAGAGAAAAATAAGGCAGTACAGCAGCAAGATTTTAAGAGAGCATCTCTATTAAAAGATGAACAGTATGATTTGGAAACAAAATTAAATTTGAGAATAACTAAAAGTAATGTAAAGAAAAATGTGACGAAGATAACGAGGAAACAAGTGGCCGAAGTGGTAGAATTAAAAACTAAAATACCAATATATGAAATAAGTAATAATTCTATAAAAATGCTTAAAACTTTAAATTCCAAATTAAAAAAAACAATATATGGACAGGATGAAATTATTGATACGATATGTTTGTATACTAAAAGAATTTACTTAGGTTTTAGAAAAGATAAACCATATTCTTTTTTGTTGATTGGTCCTACTGGAACAGGAAAGACTATGTTGGTTAAGGAATATGTGAAGCTACTTTATGGGCAAGAAAATTTTATTAGAATTGATATGAGTGAGTTTAAAGAGGAATATTCAATTAGTAAACTTTTAGGCTCAGCTCCAGGTTATGTCGGATATAATGATAATAATACAGTAATGGAAAAAATTAGAAATCATCCTAATTCTGTTATTTTATTAGATGAGGTAGAGAAAGCTTGCCCAGCTGTTTTAAAGGTGTTTTTGCAAGCATTGGATGAAGGCATTGTTCATGATGCAGTAGGAAGAAGTATTAGTTTTAGAAATACAGTAATATTTATGACATCTAACTTAGGTTGTAATGTTAATCCTATTGGTTTTACAGAGAATAGTAATTATAATCAATTGTTGAAAGACTTTTTTTCGGTGGAATTTTTAAATAGAATTGATAAAGTGTGTACTTTTAAAAATATAGATTTTGAGATAATTAAAAAGATTGTAAATAATAAATTGAATGAATTAAAAAAGTTTTATTATAAAAAAGATATTAATTTATCCTTTTCTAAGAAAGTTATTGATAAAATAATTGATAAATCAAAATATTTAGAATTTGGAGCAAGGAAGGTGGATAAAATTATTGAGGAAGAAGTGGAAAATTATATAATGGAGGAGATTATATTAGGTAATAATAAAATATCTGTTGGGTGATGTTAATTTACACATATTGATATCTATGATATAATTGGCTCAGAAAAGGGTGATTATATGCGATTATTTAATACGTTAACGAATAAGGTTGAAGAATTAATTTTACATGAAGCAGGTGTTGTTAAAATGTATACGTGTGGGCCTACGGTTTATCATTTTGCTCACATAGGTAATTTAAGAACTTATATTGCTGAGGATGTTTTGGAAAAATCACTTAAATATTTGGGATATAGAGTGGAAAGAGTTATGAATATTACGGATGTTGGTCATTTAGTAGGTGATGGTGATAATGGAGAGGATAAAATTAGTATGGCAGCTAAAAGAGAACATAAAAGTTCTAAGGAAATTGCTGAGTATTATACTAATTGTTTTTTCGACGATTGTGATAAATTAAATATTAAAAGGCCTAAAGTTGTTTCTAAGGCAACCGATAATATAGATGAATATATAAAAATTATTACTAAATTGCTTGATGACGGGTATGCTTATATTTCGGGTGGCAATGTTTATTTTGATACATCTAAATTTCCTAAATATTATGAATTATCTGGTCGAAAAATTGAAGATCTATTGGTAGCGGTCAGAGATGATATTGAATTAGATAAATTTAAAAAGAATCCCTTTGATTTTGGTTTATGGTTCACTAATTCTAAATTTGATAATCAGGAGTTGCAGTGGGATAGTCCATGGGGTCGTGGATATCCAGGTTGGCATATTGAGTGTTCTGGAATAGCAATTAAATATTTGGGAGAATATTTGGATATACATTGTGGAGCTGAAGATGCAGTATTTCCACATCATACTAACGAGATTGCTCAAAGTGAATCATATTTGGGTCATGATTGGTGTAATATGTGGGTTCATTTTGGTTTTTTAAATGATAAAAATGGAAAAATGAGTAAATCAAAGGGTGAATTTTTAACAGTTTCTTTGCTTGAAGAAAAAGGGTTTGATCCACTTGCTTATAGATATTTATGCTTGAATTCTTATTATCATAATCAACTTACTTTTAGCTATGATATTTTGGATGGTGCACAGAAAGCTTATGAAAAACTAAAAAATAAAGTCAAATTATTGGATGAAGTAGGATATTTACAGGAAGATAGTTTTGAAAAATACCGTGAACTTTTCAAAAAGGAAATCGAAGATGATTTAAATACGCCTAATATGTTAACTTTGATTTATGATGTGTTGAAAGATGATACGGTTAATTCCTATACTAAATATAAGATAATAGAGAGTTTTGATTGTGTTTTATCATTGTCTTTATTTGAAAATGAGAAATGTGTTGTGGGCGATGATTTAGAGGACTACATTCAAAATAAAATAGAAGAAAGACTTAGGGCCAAAAAAGAAAAGAATTTTAAACTTGCAGATATGATAAGAGATGAATTGTTGACAAAAGGTATAAAATTGATTGATGGTAGAGATGGGACTACTTATAAGTTGTTGTAGTAGGTGATGATTGTGGATTTAAGAAATATAAATATACTGGTATTTGCATATTTAGGGGATACTATTTATGAAGATTATATTAGAAAATATTTAATATATAAGGGAATAGGAAGTGTTGATAAGTTACAAAAAGAAGCTATAAAATATGTATCAGCTAAGGCACAGGCTTCTTTTTTATATTTGCTTCAGGATGGAGATAAATTTAGAGAAGATGAAAAAGATATTATTAAAAGAGCTAGAAATTATAAAAGTAAATCACATCCTAAGGGATGCGATATTATTACTTATAAGCATGCAACAGCATTAGAAGCTGTTATTGGATATCTAGAATTAAAAAAAGATTATGTTAGAATTAATGAGATTATGGAACTTATTTTGGGAGGAAAAGTATGTTAGTTTATGGCAGAAATGTAGCAAGTGAAATTTTAAATTTTAATCCGAAAATGGTACGAAAAGTAATAATTCAGAACAATTTTTCGGATAAAAAGTTAATTTCCTTAGTACAAAAATGTAAATTACCTTTAGAATGTCAAGATAAACATATGATGGATAATTTGGCAAAAGGAGTTCATCAAGGTATAATATTGGATGTTACGGATTACCAATATTGTAAACTTGATGATGAGCTTAAGAAATGTATTCAATTTGTTGTAATATTAGATCATTTGGAAGATCCTCATAACTTAGGGGCCATTATTAGAACGTGTGAGGCAGCTAATGTAGATTTAATTATTATCCCTCAAGATAGAGAAGTTCAAGTTAATGCAACAGTAATGAAAGCAAGTGCAGGTTCTCTTTTGAGAATGAAAATATGTCGAGTAACTAACTTGGTACAAGCAGTTAATAAATTAAAAAAAGCCGGCTTTTGGATAGTTGGAACAGACATGAGAGGAACTTGTTATAAAGATATTGACTACAGTGGAAAAATAGGTTTAGTAGTTGGCAATGAAGGATATGGGATGAGTAGGTTAGTAAGTGAGTCATGTGATTTTGTTGCGACAATACCTATGTATGGACAAATAAACAGTCTAAATGCATCTGTTGCTGCTAGCATAATGATATATGAGGTAATACGTAATAGAAAGTAGGTATTATGGATTATAGAGACGTAAATGATTTTGAAGTATTATATCTTATAGCTGAGAATCAGACTGATTGTAAAAATATAATTTTTGAAAAATACAAACCAATAATAATTAGTTTATGTAATAAGTATTTTGTTTTTGTGAAAAATAGGGGAATAGAATACGATGATTTACAGCAAGAAGCTTTAATAGCATTAAATTATGCAGTTGATCACTTTAATAGTGAAAAAAATAATACTTTTTATACTTATGCTATTTTGTGTATTAATAGTAGACTGAAGACTTATGTACATACCAGTTATAATAATAAAAATAAGATATTAAATGATTCATTATCAATAGACTTAAGTGATGATAAAGATATTGAAAATATAGGAATAGATAGTTATTATGATGAAAGTATTAGTTTTATAGATCGAATAATAGAGTTTAAAAATACTTTAGATTTTGAAAAGTCACTTATATTTGAATTAAAATATAATGGTTTTACAAATAAGGAAATAAGTAAGTTATTAGAATTATCTGTAAAAAATGTATATTATTCAGTCTGCTCAATTAGAAAAAAGTTACTTATTAGTGGTTTTAGATTGTAAAAAAAATGTAATTGTAATAAAATATTATTTATAATATGGTGATTGTATGAAGAATGAGTATATTACATTAGAACAATTTTTAAAACAGTGTGATTCTAGTACTGATAAAGGATTAGATGAATTACAGAAATTTTTCTTGGGTATGGATAAAAAAATGCATATTTATCATCAAAATGACTATATAATTACTAGTTATAGGATTCAAGATATTGTGTTGAGTTTAAAACAAGAAAATAATAATGAGTATTACGATGTAGTTTTCTTAAAGTATGAGCAAGTGAGTAGTGATATTGATACTTTGATTCAGAAAAATATATTTTATGCTGGATGTTTAGCAGTGGGTATCTACAATAATTGTTTAAGTTATATAGATCCTGATCATCCTGGTTTTTTGAAAAAGAATTTTAATTTATTTGCTGAAAATATGCCTGTTAATGTAGTCCCATATTATCGGGGCATTATAGAGAGAAATTCTACTGTATATCTTAATGATTTTGAAGATATGAGAAGAAAAAGGGAAATTGAAGCTATGAAAATGCAAGCAGAACTTGAAAGTAAAAGATCAGAAAGTAGGCCTGTTTCAGCTAAAGCTTCTAGAAAAAATGATAAATGGGGTACTACCGAGTCGGCTTTTATTGGTTTTTCTTTGTTTCCTTGTATTATTGTTTTACTAGGAATATTAATACCGATGGTAATTGCATTACTTGCTTGACATTCTTTCTGTTTTATGTTATTTTACAAATGAACACGGAAGGGTGTTTTTATTTTACAAATAATTAATATTGAAAAGGTGAAGTTATGGCAGAGAAAAAAAATGAAAAAAAAGAAGTAGAAGAAAAACGTGGATTGTGGTCTAAATTTATTACTTTTTGTCATGGTGTTAAAGTAGAATTTAAGAGAGTACACTGGACATCAAAAAAAGATTTAACTAAATATTCTGTTGCTACATTATTGTTTGTGATGATATTTTCGTTGTTCTTTTATGGAGTGAATGTACTTTATAGTTTTATACATTCATTAATAGGTTAGGAGGTATTTTTGTGGAAAAACAGTGGTTTGTTGTTAATACATATTCTGGTCACGAAAATAAAGTTAAGGAAAAGCTTGAAATGAGAGCTGAATCAATGGGAATGCAAGATTATATTTATCGTGTTGTAGTACCAATGGAAAAAGTTAAAGAGGTAAAAAACGGAGTAGAAAAAGAAAGAGAAAAGAAAATGTTTCCCGGTTATATACTTGTTGAAATGGTTATGAGTGATGAGGCATGGTATATAGTACGTAATACTCCAGGAGTTACCGGATTTATAGGTTCAAGTGGAAAAGGTGCTAAGCCTACTCCTTTGCAACCTTATGAGGTAGATAAGATATTGAATAGTATGGGAATTTCTAGAATGGATGTTGATAAAGACTTAGTTGCTGGAACCAAAGTTAATATTATAGATGGTCCATTTAAAGGAATGACTGGTAAGGTAGAATCGCTTTCTCCAGAGGTTAATAAAGTAAATTTATTAGTAGATTTATTTGGGCAGGAGACAAGTGTTGAAGTCGAATTAGGTCAAATACAAAAGATGTAAAAATACTTGCATAAGTATTAAAATTATGATATCATTTAAACGCTATATTTATTTTGATATAGATTTAGTGGGAGGCAGTTAAAGCTAAGTTATTAATTGAAGCGGAGAAAAGCTATTTGAACCACTCGCGAAAACGAATTAAATTATAGGAGGTGTTTTTCGTGGCAAAAGAAGTAATTAAAAAAATAAAATTACAGATACCTGCAGGTAAAGCTACACCAGCTCCACCAGTTGGAACAGTTTTAGGACCAGCAGGAATCAATTTACAAGAATTTTGTACAAAATATAATGATGCAACTCGTGATAAGATGGGAGATATACTTCCAGTAGAAATTTCAATATATGATGATAGAAGTTTTGATTTTATAATTAAAACTCCACCTACTGGTTTCTTATTAAAAAAGATAGCTCATATTAATAAAGGATCTGTTAAAGGAGCTAATGAGGTAGTAGCAACTATTACTGTTGATCAACTTCGTGAAATTGCAGAAATTAAGTTACCAGATTTAAATTGTGATACAATCGAAGCTGCTATGAAAACAGTAGCAGGTACTGCTCGTAATATGGGAATTGTAGTAGAAGGCTACAATACTGAATCAGAAAAATAAATTGTAATTTATCCGCTTATGAAAGTTTTAATTAAATATTCCACTTATAGAAATAAGGAGGAAAGTTATGAAGAAAAGAAGCAAAAAGTATGTAGAAGCTTTACATAAAATTGATAAGACTAAGGCTTATACAATACAAGAGGCTATTAAATTAGTTAAAGAAACATCTATTACAAAATTTGATGGTAGTGTTGAGATTGCTATGAGATTAAATCTTGACACAAAGAAAGCTGATCAACAATTAAGAGGAGCTATTGTGCTACCTAAAGGTACAGGTAAAACAAACAGAGTAGTTGTCATTGCTAAGGGTGAGGCTGCAACTAAAGCTAAGGAAGCAGGAGCTGACTTTGTTGGTGATGTTGATTTGCTAGAAAAGATTGAGAAAGATAATTGGTTTGAATTTGACACTATGATAGCTACACCTGATATGATGCCTTTATTAGGAAAGTTAGGTCGTATTTTAGGGCCAAAGGGTTTAATGCCTAATCCTAAGACTGGTACTGTAACTATGGATCCAGCTAAGGCTGTTGAAGAAGCAAAAGCAGGTCGTGTTGAATATCGAACTGATAGCTTTGGTAATGTTCATACAGTTATTGGAAAAGTATCTTTTTCTGATGAAGATTTGAAAGAAAACTTAGAGGCTTTTGTAGCTAATATTATAAAAATTAGACCATCTTCTGTGAAAGGTGATTATATAAAGAATATTAGTATTTCCGCTACAATGGGTCCTGGAGTAAAAATTTCTTTAAATAGTTTTGACAAATAGTGAATAATAGTGTATTATAAGTTTGATTTGTTGGTGCCATAGACAGTAGGTATTTGTAAATCCTACCGAGGACTACTTGATGTATAATGGTTCTTGTGTCTATGATGCAAGGACTATTTTTATGGTAACATACAAAAAGATGAGGAGGTGTATATATGGCAAGCGAAAAAATCTTAAAACAAAAACAGGCTGTTATAGACGAAATTAAGCTACATGTAGAAAATGCTACTAGTATTGTTTTGTTTGATTATAGGGGTTTAACTGATAGTGAGACAAAGCAATTACGTACAAAATTAAAAGAAACAGGTTCTACTTATAAGGTATTTAAAAATACATTAATGGCTAGAGCATTTAAAGATTTGAATATTGATTTTGGTGATGCTTTAACTGGTCCTAGTGCGTTAGTGTATGGAAGTGACCAAGTGGCACCGGTTAAAGTTTTGACTGAATTTGCTAAAAGTCATCCAGCGTTAGAGTTAAAAGTAGGATACATTGATGGAGAGATTGCTGATAAGAATAAATTGGCTGAATATGCTTCATTACCATCAAGAGAAGGCCTACTAACTATGTTAGCTGGTGGAATGATTGGATTGGTAAGAGATTTATCAATATGTTTAGATTTATATGCTAAAGAGAAAGAAGAAAATTAAGTAAGGAGGAATATATAATGGCAAAAATAACTAAAGAAGAATTTATTAGCGCTTTAAAAGAAATGACACTTTTGGAAATCAAAGAATTAGTAGATGCAATGAAGGAGGAATTTGGTGTTGATCCAACAGCAGTTGCTCAAGCTGCACCAGTAGCAGGTGCTGCTAGTGCTGATGCTACACCTTCAACAGTAACTGTTTCAATAACAGATGCTGGTGCTGGTAAGGTTGCAGTTATTAAAGTTGTTCGTGAAATCACTGGATTAGGATTAAAAGAGTCTAAGGATATAGTTGACAATCCTGGTACAGCTGTTAAAGAAAACATTTCTGTTGAAGAAGCTAACGAAATTAAGGCTAAGCTTGAGGAAGCTGGAGCAACTGTTGAAGTTAAGTAGTTAGAATTAAGAAATATTTAAAATTTGTTAATAAAATAGTGTGTTGTTTGAACCTCACTGAATTTATATTCAGTTGAGGTTTTTATATTTTGTATGTAGTTAAAATTCTGTTATTTATAGACAATTAAGTGATGATATTGAAAATTTAATTATAGATAGATATTAAAGAAAGGTTTATAAATTTTATATTGATTATTAGTTAGAAGATGTGTATAACTTTTTTAAAATATGATTTAAGACATACGTTTAATTATACTAGATAAAAATTATTTAAATGGTATGTGTGGAAAATTATAAACTTTAACGAAAAAATTCTGGTGAAAATGACCAGCATTAAAAAAATACCTTATATAGAATAAAAGGTAAGGCTAAGCATGGTAATAACTATTATTGTGACTGTATCTTTATGTTTTTTGAAACAAACGTTTTATTGACAAAATATTGTTTTGTAGTTATAATTATTTGTACGAAAGGAGACAACTGTTTATTTTTATGAATGGTTGTCTTTTTCTTTTTTTGAGGTTGGATATGGGACAATATTTTACTAATGATAATTCACTAGTGAGTGAGGTAAGAAAGACATTTGCTCAGATATTAGAATATAATTTTACTTTTTTTACGGATAATGGTGTGTTTTCCAAAAACGGTGTTGATTTTGGGAGCAGATTGTTACTAGAAAGTATTCCTCTCTCGGAAGTGGGGGATAGTTTATTAGACGTTGGTTGTGGATATGGTGTTTTGGGAATTGTATTAAATAAAGTTCTTGGAGTTAAGGTTACAATGTGTGATGTAAATAGACGTGCACTTGGCTTATGTAATAAAAATATAGCAGAAAATAGGTGTACTGATTGTCAGATTGTGGAGAGTAATTGTTATGATAATATCTCTTTAAAATATTCGACAATTATTACTAATCCACCTATTAGAGCCGGTAAGGTGATTGTGTATAAAATATTAAAAGAAGCTAAATATCATTTAAAGCCGGGAGGTAAGTTATTTTTTGTTATTAGAAAAGAGCAAGGTGCTAAATCGATTATATCCGACATGAAAGAAATATATAATGTAGAAGTGTTGGAACGAAAAAAAGGATTTTTTATAATTAAATGTACTTTTTAATTGACTTATTGTTAAATTTATGCTAATAATATAAATTGGCAACGTATTATTTTTTATAAATATGTTCTTTGAATTTATTATGTGTATAGGGGTGATTATGTGTCATATAAAATGGTAAATTGTGGTGGACACCGAGAGAGAAGAAATTATTCAAAAATTCGTAATGTTTATGAATTAAAAGATTTATTAGAAATTCAGAAAAAGTCGTATGATTGGTTTATAGAAACAGGTATAAAAGAAGTATTTGAGGATTTGTTATCTCCTGTTGAAGATTTTTCTGGTACCTTTAGTTTGGAATTTTGTGATTATCATTTAGAGGAACCTAGATTTTCTATTAAAGAAAGTAAAGATAGAGAAAGTACATATTCTGCACCTTTAAAGGCACAGGTTAGATTATTTAATCGTGAGACTGGTGAAGTTAAGGAACAGGAAATATTTATGGGTGATATGCCTATTATGACTGATTCTGGTACTTTCATTATTAACGGTGCTGAACGTGTTATTGTGTCTCAATTAGTACGTAGTCCAAGCGTATATTTTAATCGTGAAATTGATAAGAATGGACGTGAATTAATTACTTCACAAATTATTCCTACACGTGGAACTTGGTTAGAATTTGAAACTGATGCTAGAGATATTTTATATGTTCGAATTGATAGAACTAGAAAAGTAACTTTGACAACTTTACTTCGTGCTTTTGGCTTGTCAAGTGATGAACAAATATTTGATTTATTTGGTAAAGATCAATATTTGGAAAATACTATAAGCAAAGATTCTACTAAAAATACTGATGAAGCTTTAATTGAAATATATGAAAAGCTAAGACCAGGAGAACCAGCAACTTTAGATTCATCTAAAAACAATATTATTACTCGCTTTTTTGATGAATTTAGATATGATTTAGCTAGAGTAGGCCGTTATAAGTTTAATAGGAAACTAAATGTAGCTGATAGGTTGCTTAATCAAACTTTAGCAGAAGATATAGTTGTGGATGGTAATGTTGTATTTGCTAAAGGTACAGAGATTACTAAAGCTAATTTAGAAGAACTAAAAACTGCTTTAAGTAGTGGTTTTGGAGTTAAACAAGTAAAAATTAATCAAGAACTAGATAGTTTTGATAAAGTTCAAGTTGTTAAGATTGTTGATCCAAGCGATAAAAGGAAAACTATTTCTGTGATTGGAAATGATCAGAGTATTGATGTTAAGCGTCTAACTATATCGGATGTTTATGCTGCTATTTCATATTATTTAAATTTACTACATGGTGTTGGTAGTTATGATGAGATTGATCATTTAGGAAATAGACGTGTGCGTCAAGTTGGTGAATTATTACAAAATCAATTTAGAATTGGTGTTTCTAGAATGGAAAGGGTTATTCGTGAAAGAATGACTACTCAGGATATGGAGGAAGTAACACCTAAGACTTTGATTAATATTAGACCAGTGACAGCTGCAATGAAGGAATTCTTTGGAAGCAGTCAATTGTCTCAATTTATGGATCAAACTAATCCAATTGCCGAGTTAACTAATAAGCGTCGTTTAAGTGCGTTAGGTCCAGGTGGTCTTTCTAGAGATCGTGCTGGGGTTGAAGTTCGTGATGTTAACAGTTCTCATTATGGAAGAATTTGTCCTATTGAATCTCCTGAAGGACCTAATATTGGACTTATTACTAGTTTAGCTAGTTATGCTAAAATTGATGAATATGGATTTATTATGACTCCTTATCGTAGGGTTGAAAATGCTAAAATAACAGATAATGTTGTTTATTTAACGGCTGATGAGGAAGAAGATTTTATTATAAGTCAATCTACTGTTTCAACCAATGATGATAATATGATTGTTGACGATTTAGTTAACGCTCGTTTTCATGGAGAGAATATTTTGGCTAAACCTGGTCAGGTTGATTATATAGATGTTAGTCCACAACAAGTGGTTTCTGTAACAACTAGTTGTATACCATTCTTGGAACATGATGATGCTACTCGTGCATTAATGGGTGCTAATATGCAGCGTCAGGCAATGCCATTACTTAAGACTGAAGCTCCATTTATTGGTACTGGTGTTGAGCATATAGCAGCTAAGGATTCTGGAGTTTGTATTGTTGCAAAAGCAGATGGTGTTGTTGAATATGTAGATGCTAAGAAGGTAGTAGTTAAAAATTTGAAAGGTAAAGATACATATTATCTTGCTAATTATGAACTTGCCAATTCTAGTATTTGTAGTCATCAACGCCCTATCGTTCATGTTGGAGATAAGGTTAAGGCAGGAGTTACAATTCTTGCTGATGGTAATAGTACTGATCAGGGTGAACTTGCTCTTGGAAAAAATATGACTGTGGCTTTTATGACTTTTAATGGTTATAATTATGAGGATGCAGTAATTCTTAATGAAAATTTGGTAAAAGATGATGCTTATACATCTTTACATTTAGAAGATTATGAGATGCAGTGTAGAGAAACTAAGTTAGGACCAGAAGAAATTACGAGAGATATTCCTAATGTTAGTGAGGAGTCTCGTCGTAATCTTGATGAAAATGGTATTATTACTATTGGTACTGAAGTAAAAGAAGGAGATATCTTAGTAGGTAAGGTTACCCCAAAGGGAATGGCTGAACTTACATCTGAGGAAAAATTATTACATGCCATTTTTGGTGAAAAAACACGTGAGGTTAGAGATACTTCATTACGTGTACCACATGGTGGAGATGGTATTGTTCACGATATTAAAATTTATTCACGTAAAGATAATGATGAGCTTCCAGCTGGTGTTAGTAAGGTAATTAGAGTATATATTATTCAAAAGCGAAAGATACAAGTTGGAGATAAAATGTCAGGACGTCATGGTAACAAGGGTGTTATTTCACTTATTTTACCACAAGAGGACATGCCTTATATGCCTGATGGTACGCCAGTAGATATTATGCTTAATCCACAAGGTGTTCCTTCTCGTATGAATTTAGGACAAGTTCTAGAATTGCATATGGGAATGGCAGCTAAAAAATTAGGCGTTCATGTTGCTACTCCTGTATTTGATGGAGCACAAATATCTGATATTGAGGCTATGATGGCTGAGGCTGGAATGGATCCAGATGGTAAAACTGTATTATATGATGGTCGTACTGGTGAGCCATTTGATAATAGAATTGCTGTCGGTGTTATGTATATGATTAAACTTCATCATATGGTTGATGATAAGTTACATGCTCGTAGTACAGGACCATATTCTTTGGTAACTCAGCAACCACTTGGTGGTAAAGCACAGTTTGGTGGTCAACGTTTTGGAGAAATGGAGGTTTGGGCACTATACGCATATGGTGCTGCTCATACTCTTCAAGAAATGATGACAGTTAAGTCTGATGATGTAGTAGGCCGTGTAAAAGTTTATGAGTCTATTGTTAAGGGAAATCAGATAGATAATGCTGGTGTACCAGAATCATTTAGAGTATTAATGAAAGAATTCCAAGCTTTGGGATTGGATATATCTATTGTTGATAACGAAGGTAAAGATTTACAACTTAAAGATATTGAAGAGTTGGAAAATAAGGAAGAATTGAAGTTGTCGATTGATGAAGTAGAAACAACTCCTGCACAAGTAATAGCAGAAAATACTTTGGATGAAGAAGAAAAAGATGATAATGAAGATGAAGAAGATTTTCAAGGCGAATTTGCTGAGATAGATGATTTTAATGAGGTAATGGAAGGAGAAGGTTTCTAATGATAGAAGTAAATAAGATTAAAGCTTTAAAAATTGGTATTGCTTCTCCTAGTAAGATTAGAGAGTGGTCTTATGGAGAGGTTAAAAAGCCAGAGACTATTAATTATAGAACATTAAGGCCTGAAAGAGATGGATTGTTCTGTGAAAAGATATTTGGACCTACTAAAGACTTTGAATGTGCTTGTGGTAAGTATAAAAGAGTTAGATATAAGAATATAGTTTGTGATAGATGTGGAGTTGAAGTTACACGTTCTCAGGTTCGTCGTGAACGAATGGGGCATA
Source organism: uncultured Bacilli bacterium (assembly GCA_947628745.1). Taxonomy (GTDB): domain Bacteria; phylum Bacillota_I; class Bacilli_A; order RF39; family UBA660; genus CAG-417. Next base: position 43,025 of record CANRBB010000002.1, read on the forward strand.
TAGAACTCGCTTCTCCTGTTTCACATATTTGGTTCTTTAAAGGTGTTCCATCTAGGATGGGTCTAGTTTTAGATATGAGTCCTAGAGATTTGGAAGAAGTACTTTATTTTGTTAGCTATGTAGTTGTGGATAAAGGTAATGCCCCTTTAGAGAATAAGCAAACTTTATCGGAAAAAGAATATCGTGCATATTATGAAAAATATGGAAATGGCTTCAAAGTGGGCATGGGAGCCGAAGCTATTAAGGAATTATTAAAGAAAGTTGATCTAGAAAAAGAAATTAATGAAATAGAAAAAGAACTTGAAACTGCTCAAGGACAAAAAAGAGTTCGTTTAGTAAAAAGACTAGATGTTTTAGATGCTTTCTATAAGTCTAATCAGAGACCAGAATGGATGATTCTAGATTGTATTCCTGTTATACCTCCTGATTTACGTCCGATGATTCAATTAGATGGTGGAAGATTTGCCACTAGTGATTTAAATGATTTATATAGGAGGGTCATAAATCGTAATAATCGTCTAAAAAAATTAATAGATTTAGGAGCTCCAGGAATTATTATTCAAAATGAAAAGCGTATGTTACAGGAAGCTGTTGATGCATTATTTGATAATGGTAGACGTGGTAGAAGTGTAACTGGTGCTGGAAATAGACCGTTAAAATCTTTATCAAGTATGTTAAAAGGTAAACAAGGACGTTTCCGTCAAAACTTGTTAGGTAAACGTGTTGACTATTCTGGACGTAGTGTTATTGTTGTTGGACCTTCTTTAAAGATGTATCAGTGTGGTATACCTAAAGAAATGGCACTTGAATTATTTAAACCACATGTAATTAATGGTTTAGTTAAACGAGATATTGCACACAATATTAAGGCCGCTAAGCGTTTAATAGATAATAGGGATTCCTCAGTATGGGACGTTGTTGAAGATGTTATTAAAGAACATCCGGTATTACTTAATAGAGCACCAACTTTACATAGATTAGGAATTCAAGCATTTGAACCAATTTTGGTTGGTGGTAAAGCTATTAGACTTCATCCATTAGTTTGTCCGGCATTTAATGCTGACTTTGATGGTGATCAGATGGCTGTTCACGTACCTTTATCTGAAGAGGCACAAGCTGAGGCTAGACTATTAATGTTGGGTTCTAATAATATTTTACATCCAAAATCAGGAGATCCAATTGTTACTCCATCTCAGGATATGGTTTTAGGTAATTATTATATAACTATGGAGAAAGCAGGAGAGACTGGAGAAGGAAGATTATTTAAAGATAGCAATGAGGCTTTGATGGCTTATGAAAGAAGAGAGATAACTCTACATACGAGAATTGCTATTCCGGTTAGATCATTTAAACATAAATTGTTTACTGATGACAAAATGGATAAGTATTTAGTAACTACTGTTGGAAAAATAAAGTTCAATGAAATACTTCCGGATTCATTTCCTTATGTTAATGAGCCTAGTGATGAAAATATTCAACAAATTACTCCAGATAAATACTTTATTTCAAGAGGAAAGAATGTTGTTGAAGAAATAAAAAATATGCCACTAGTAAAACCATTTGCTAAGGGAGCACTTGAAAAAATAATTGCGCAAGTGTTTAAACGTTATAAAACAACTGAAACTTCAATGATGCTTGATAAGTTAAAGGACTTAGGCTTTAAGTATTCAACTTTGGCAGGTATTACAGTTAGTATGAGCGATGTTGCTACTAGTAGTAAAAAGCAACAATTTATAGATGATGGTCAAGCTACTGTTGATAAAATTAATAAGCAATATAAAAGAGGATTAATTACTGATGAGGAACGTCATAGCAAAGTTATTGACACTTGGTATGGAGTAAAAGATAAAGTTCAAGCTGAGCTTGAAGAAATTTCCAAAGAACAAGTTGATAATCCTATATTTATGATGATGCATTCTAAGGCACGTGGTAATATTTCTAACTTTACCCAGGTGGCAGGTATGCGTGGTTTGATGCAAAAACCAAATGGAGATCCAATTGAGATTCCGGTTTTATCAAACTTTAAAGAGGGGTTATCAGTAGCTGAATTCTTCTTATCTACACATAGTGCGAGAAAAGGATCTGCAGATACAGCTTTAAAAACAGCCGATTCTGGATATTTAACTCGTCGTTTGGTTGATGTATCACAGGATATGATTGTAAGATGCTCTGATTGTGGTACTGACCAAGGTGTAATAGTTCATGATTTTGTTAATGAAAAGACAGGTTCTGTAATTGAGTCATTATATGATCGTATTGTTGGTAGATTTGCTAACAAAAAGGTAATAGATCCTAATACAAAGCAAGTTTTGGTTGACAAGCTAGAACTTATAAATGAAAATATTGCAGAAAAGATTGTTGAATGTGGTATTAAAGAAGTTGAAATTCGTAATATTTTAACTTGTGGTGTACAAAATGGTGTTTGTCAAAAGTGTTATGGTCGTAATTTGGCAACAGGTAACTTGGTAGAAATAGGTGAAGCCGTGGGTGTTATGGCTGCTCAATCTATTGGTGAACCAGGAACACAACTTACAATGCGTACATTCCATACAGGTGGTGTTGCTGGTGGTGAAGATATTACTCAAGGCCTTCCTCGTGTACAAGAGTTGTTTGAAGCACGTAATCCAAAGGGAAAAGCAACTATTGCTGAAATAGATGGTAAGGTTACTAAGATTAAGGAAGATCATGGAAAATTCAAGATTAGTATTGCTAATAAATTGGAAACAAAAGAGCATGTTACTAATTATGGTGCTAAGTTGTGTGTTGAAAAAGGCGACGAAGTTAAATGTGGAGATAAGTTAACTGAGGGTGCAATTAGTCCAAAAGAATTGCTTGATGTGACTGATCCAATTACTACTCAGGAGTATATCTTGAAAGAAGTTCAAAATACTTATCGTTCTCAAGGTGTAGATATATCTGATAAACATATTGAAATTATAGCTAGACGTATGATTTCACGTATGAGAATTGTTGACGGAGGAGATACTAAATTTTTACCTGGATCACTTGTTAATTTCCATGAATTTACTAATGGAAATAAGGATGCTGTTATTAAAGGTAAAAAGCCTGCTACAGGTAAACCAGTGTTATTGGGTATTACTAAAGCATCTCTTGAGACTGATTCATTCTTGTCAGCCGCATCATTCCAGGAAACTACAAGAATCTTGACAGATGCAGCAATAAAAGGAAAAGTAGATATATTAGAAGGACTAAAAGAGAATGTAATAATAGGTAAGACTATTCCTGCGGGAACAGGAATTAAAGATTATCAAGATGTTGATTATACATTAGTTAAAGAATTTATAGATGAAGAACCTTTAGATAAATTAGAGGATCAATTTATGGGATAGATGGCTATCCTTTTTTCTTTACAAAAATAATTTTTTTATATAAAATTGGTATAGAGGTGATATGTGTGTATAAACTTAATCAGAAAGGATTTGGTATGGTAGCTTTGTTAACGATAATTTGTGTTTTTCTTTTGTTTGTACTAATTTTTTCTATTATTGCAAGTAATAATGGACTTGAGCATAATTTCATTGATATTGCAAAAATTTTACATGATTAAAAGCGATAAAGTGTTGTATTAATACAATTATATTTAGAAAAGACAGCTAAATTGTTTATAAAATATTAATTTATTATAATATTTAGTCAAATGGAGTTCTAAATAATTTTTTTATTTCTGTCGTTCTTTTTTTATATTTCTTTATGCATTAACTTATTAATATACAGTTAGTCAAATTGTAGATATTTGGTAATATTTTGTAGATTAACTTTTTAGGAGATTTACTAGTTTCTTGTTGATATTACCATGTATGAAATCTAATTTGCTTTTTTATATGTTAGAATAATTATCTTATTTTAGATATATCAAGCTTTGTTTAACTTTCTTTTTGTAATCAATAATTAATAACTTCATATTTTGTAATTTGTTAATTTAATTTTTATCATTTTGTTACTTTAACGACATATTATATATTAACTTGCTACATTATCACAAATAATTTATAAAAACGCAAATTTTTAGACTAAATGCAGGTTTAAAAAAATTTGTTTAATTTACTAGACTTAATTCAGGTTTAAAAAAAAGAAACGGAAATAAGTCTTTTAAATTTGACTAATAAATGAGAAATTTTTGCATGCTAAAATAACAGAGTTATCTC
>CANRBB010000003.1 GCA_947628745.1 uncultured Bacilli bacterium
AAACCTCTCCTTTTGTGTGACGAAAACCTTGCTTTTTTTAGCAATTTATGATATAATATGAGCGACTTTTAAATAGTAGCTCTATTAAGTCTAAATTAATTTGTAAAGGATAGTCATATGAATTACAATCTGTTAATGGAAAAAGAAATAGAAAATATTAAGAAAAGCAAAAACAGTCACAAAACATTACTACTTCACACATGTTGTGCACCATGTCTTACGGCTTGCTTAGAACGATTAAGTGATATTTTTCAGATTACTATTTACTATTATAACCCTAATATTACAAATGAAGAGGAATATAACAAAAGATTAATAGAAGTTGAAAAATATGTTAAACAGTTAAAAACAAATAATGAAATCAAAGTAGTGGGAGCTCCATACGAGCCAAAAGCTTTTTTTGAGATTGCTAAAGGATTAGAAAATAGCCCAGAAAAGGGAAAGCGGTGCTACAAATGTTACAAGTTGAGACTAGAACAAACTGCATCTTACGCATCACTTAATAACTATGACTATTTCGCCACAACATTAACTTTGAGTCCATACAAAAATGCCACATGGATTAATGAGATAGGATCAGACCTAAACAATAAGTATCAAAGCACCTATCTATATTCGGATTTCAAAAAGAAAAATGGCTATAAAAGAAGTATTGAACTATCTAAAGAATATAATTTATATCGTCAAAACTATTGCGGTTGTATTTATTCTTATAAATAAAAGGGGGAAAATAAAATGTTAAAATATCTAGACAGTCATGATTTGAACTGTGCTTATCAATTACTACCACGAGGAGCTGAATCAAACGTTTATGTCCTAAAATATAAAAAAGCACCTAGTAAAGTTTATAAAGCTTTTGCCAGTAGAACCACAAAAGAAACTTTAAAAAATAAAGAACGCAAACTAATATTGTTAGATGAGAGAAAAAAATATCTAAAAGATGCATGCTTACCTCTTAATCTCGTAAAATATCCATCTAGCCAAACTATCTCAGGATACACATCTAATTATTATCTCGGAAATATATTTGAAATAAGTTCTTGTGGTAAAAAAATATCCATAGATGATTCCATAGCCATATTTAAATTAATTAAGCAAAGAATATTAGAGTATAAAGAACAAGGAGTATATTACTATGACTACAACCTTCCTAATATTCTCTATCGCAACGATCAAAAAAATAAACACGAAATAAAAATAATAGATATGGACAATGTTCAAGTAGAACACCTACCAAGTGATGTCTATAATTTACAAGTAGGAGGATATCTACAAAATGGAGGAGAATTAAAAGACAAGTGCCTTACCTTTGCCTTTAACGAATTTACAAGAAAGTGTTTCCAATCATATCTTAAACGCAATCTACACGCTACACAAAGTTGTGAAATAAAGCAAATACTTAATGACCTTCAAGAACAAAATCATGATTGCTTGGCTGACCACGAATTCTTATTAGACTATATTGAAGATAATTCCAAAGTGCTAAAGAAGACTATTTAATAGCCTTTTTTTGTACGATGAATTCTGAAATTAAAAGAACTAAAGATATAAAAATTGCTTTTACTTGGAGAATTAAGAGCTTTTTTTGTACTAAAGTACAATATTTACAAGCTTTATTTCATAGTTTATAATAAATACAGAGGTGAAAAAATGAAATATTATTGTATAGGTATTAAAGGAACAGGGATGTCAACTCTAGCTCAAATTCTTTCTGACTTAGGAAATGAAGTGAGTGGGTATGATGATGCCACAGAATACAAGTTTACCCAAAAGGGCTTAGATGATAGAAATATAAAAATATATTATGATAATGAACACGACATAGATAAAGACACCATTGTTACTTATTCTGTTGCTTTTAACGAAGATCATAAAGAATTAAAAAGAGTCAAGGAATTAGGTTTAACGATAAAAAAATATAATGAAATAGTAGGAGAGATTACAACCATGTTCAACACCATATCTGTAGCAGGAACTCATGGTAAAACATCTACTTCATCTATGATTAGACATATTCTTGCTAGTTCTATTGGATGCAGTTACTTTATTGGAGCAGGAGACGGAAAAATAAACAAAGAAAATGATATCTTTGTTATTGAATCAGACGAATTTAATAAACATTTATTAACTTATTATCCCACTAATGCCATTATTACCAATATTGAAAAAGAGCATATGGAATGTTATAAAGATTTAGAAGATATCATAGAAACATTTACTACCTTTGCCAATCACACCAAAAACACACTTATCACATGCGGTGATAATGAAAATTGTCATAAATTAAAGACTACTACCAAAATAATTTACTACGGTTTTGGCGAAGATAACGATGTCATTATTAAAAATAAAAAAGTAAGCCCTGAAGGAGAAAACTTTGATATCTACTTTAAAGATCAATTTTATGGTAACTTTACTATACCAGTATATGGAGATCATATGATTTTAAACGCAACAGCAGCAATAACTATGTGTCACCTATATAATATCGACCAAGATATCATAAAAGAAAGTTTAAAAACATTTAAAAATGCCAAAAGAAGATTTGCTGAGGAAAAAGTTAAAAATCTTATTATTATAGATGATTATGCCCATCATCCAACAGAAATAAGCGCCACCCTAGACGCGGTAAGAAGAAAATACCCCAATAAAAGATTAGTAGCGATTTTTAAGCCTAATACTTATTCAAGAACAAAAGATTTCAAAGATGAGTTTATAACAGCTCTTAGCAAAGCAGATAAAGTATATCTAACAGAAATTGATTGTAATAGAGAAAAACAAGAAGACTATCCTGGTATCACATCTAAATTAATTATTGATGGCATCGAAAATGCAGAACAAATATCAGAAGATACCATTTCCAAACTAAAAAATGAAACAGACTCTGTAATCTGCTTCATGAGTTGTGCTTACGTAAACCACCTAATTGATGCTTTAAAAAATATAATAAATCAAGACTAAGAGCGAACGCTCTTTTTTTTCACTTTATTTTCCTGAAACAACTTCTCCTCTTCACTAGTCAAAATAATAGGGAACTCATCCAAAATAGCTAAACCACAGCAACTATTAGCAGGTAATACATAAGTATAAAAAACTTTTCTATTTCCCCTAAACTTTCGCTCCGACAATTGATTTATAAACATTTTAATAATTTTATTTTCTCTATCAGTCATTATAATATCAACATTTTGACAATAAAAATAAGTATTAATTCTTCTTTTTTTAATAAAGCAAATACCTCTATCTATTTTAGATAATTTAAATCTAAAACTAACAATTTTATCTTTCAAACTAGTTTTTATATCAATAGGTATTTTTGTCTTTTTAACTTTTAAATACATTAGTATCACCAAAAAAATAATAACATAAATTTATTAAAATAACTAGCTTATATAACGTATTCATGATAGAATAAATTGGAAAAAAGGAGGATTTATATGAGTGGACATTCAAAATGGGCAACAATTCATCGTAAAAAAGGTGAATTAGACGCCGCTCGTGGAAAAGTATTTCAAAAACTAGCCAAAGAAATTTATGTGGCAGCCAAATCAGGAACACCTGATCCCTCTAGTAATGCTGCCTTAAGGATGGTAATTGAAAAAGCACGTGGTGCTAATATGCCTAAAGACAATATCGAAAAAGCAATTCAAAAAGCTAAAGGAGCATCAGAAGCAGAAAATTATGAATCAATTCGTTATGAAGGATATGGACCATATGGTGTAGCAATTATGGTTGATTGCCTAACAGATAATCGCAACAGAACTGCTGGAGATGTTAGAAGTAAGTTTACCAAAAGAGGTGGTAACCTAGGAACAACAGGTAGCGTTAGTTATATGTTTGAACGACGTGGTATTATAAGTATTCCAAGTGATTATGATGAAGAACAAATGATGATGGCATCTCTTGACGCCGGAGCCCTAGATTTTGTAACTTATGATGATTCATATGAAATAACAACTTTACCAGAAGACTTTATCAAAGTAAAAGAAGCACTAGAAACAGAAGGTGTTAAAGAATTCTTGAATAGTGAAGTAACATTTATTGCCAATAATACAGTAGAACTAGAAAATGAAGAACAAATAGAAAAAGTACACAGTCTAATTGAACAATTAGAAGAATTAGATGATGTACAAGATGTTTATTGCAATTTAAAAGAAGAATAAAATAAATAGTGGTAATTATTATCGAACGACTGAGAAGAGTAGAGCACATACTTTTCTCTTTTAGTAAAAAACATTATTACTTCAGAAAAACACTAACCAATATAGAAAAACAGTTATCAGTCAAAACATTTGTTTGCAAAAAGCTTGCACCCATCTTTTTTTTTGGTTATAATATAATAAGTTAAGAAAAGAGGAATGTTATGTATGACTATATGATTGGTTTAGTAACCAATATTAGACCGGAGGGAATTGTTTTAGAAGTAAATGGTATAGGGTATTTCATTTATGTTCCCAATCCATACACTTTTAATATAAATGAAAAATGTACAGTCTATTTATATCAACAAGTAAAAGAAGATGAACTAAGTCTGTTTGGTTTTAAAAAAACCGAAGAAAAAGAATTATTTATGAAATTAATAAATGTTAAAGGCTTAGGATGTAAAATGGCTTTACCTATTATTGCGACTGGCTCTATTAACGGTATTAAAGAAGCTATTGAAAGTGAAAATATCGCTTACCTAAAAAAATTCCCTAAAATTGGTGAAAAATTAGCTAGACAAATAATATTAGATTTAAAGGGTAAAATTGATAGTGTTCACACTTTATTTGACAATAATGAAATAAGTTATACTAGTAATGAACTTCATGATGTTTTAATAGGTCTAGGATATAAAGATAAAGAAGTTAAAAATGTTATTTCTAAAGTTGATAATACTTTGACTATTGAAGAACAAGTAAAAGAGGCCCTAAAACAACTTTTAAAATAGGAGGTTAAATAATGGATGAGAGAGTAATTACAACAAGAGAATTAAAAGATGACGGTGAATTAGACAATACTATTCGTCCAGAATGTATTGAAGAATATATAGGACAGGCCGATGTTAAAGAAAATATTAAAGTGTATATCGAAGCAGCCAAAATGAGGAATGAATCTCTCGATCACGTTTTACTTTATGGACCTCCAGGCCTTGGCAAAACGACACTTGCCTATATAATCGCTAATGAATTAGGAACTAATATTAAAACTGCCAGTGGTCCCAGTATCGAAAAATCAGGCGATTTAGCAGCTATCTTATCAACTCTTGAAAAAGGGGATGTCCTTTTTATCGATGAAATTCACCGTATGCCTAGATTTATTGAAGAAATTCTGTACCCCGCTATGGAAGATTTCACTTTAGAAATAATTGTCGGCAGTGAAGGTAATACTCGAAACATAAAGATAGATTTACCACCCTTTACCCTCGTTGGAGCAACTACTAGAGCTGGTGATTTATCAGCACCCTTACGTGACCGTTTTGGTATAGTGTCCAAATTGCAATATTATACTGTTGAAGAACTTGCTCAAATAATAAAAAGAACTTCCAAAGTTTTAGGGGTAGGTATTGATGAAGATGCTACCATTGAATTAGCTTCTAGAAGTAGAGGAACACCTAGAATTGCTAACCGTCTCTTCAAAAGAGTACGTGATTTTGCTCTTGTAAAAGGCAACGGTTATATTGACAAAGATATTATAAAGCTAGCCTTGGAAAGATTAAAAGTAGATGATATGGGTTTAGATGAGACTGACCATGAGTTGTTGCTTGCTATAATCAATAAATTTAATGGAGGACCAGTAGGTGTAGAAGCTGTAGCTAGCGCAATTGGAGAAGAAGTAACTACCATTGAAGATGTATATGAACCATATCTATTACAAACGGGGCTACTAAAAAGAACAGCACGTGGTAGAATGGTGACTGCTAAAGCTTATGAAGTTTTACATATAAAATATGATGAATTAACGAAAAGAAAAAAATAGAGGTGCATATGAAAGTAGATGAATTTGATTATTATTTACCAAAAGAACTAATTGCTCAAAAACCATTAAAAGAAAGAAGTACATCTCGCTTAATGGTCTTAGACAAAAATACTGGTAAAATAGAACATCAGAAATTTTATAACATTATTGACTATTTAAATCCAGGAGATACACTTGTACTAAACGATACTAAAGTTTTGCCAGCACGTCTCATTGGTGAGAAAGAAGATACAGGCGCAATTATTGAAGTGTTACTCCTAAAGAACTTAGAAAATGATACATGGGAGTGCTTAGTTAAACCTGCCAGACGGATAAAAGTAGGAACAGTTGTTCTTTTTGGAAATGGAGAATTAAAAATGCGTTGTACTAAGGAATTAGACGAGGGTATTCGCCATTTCGAAATGATTTATGATGGCATCTTTTTAGAAATACTAGATAGACTTGGCACGATGCCTTTGCCACCCTATATTCATGAAAAACTTGAAGATAAGTCATCTTACCAAACCGTATACGCTAAAGAAATAGGAAGTGCCGCCGCACCTACCGCTGGACTACATTTTACACTAGATTTATTAGAACAAATAAAAAATAAAGGCGTAAACATTTGTTATATAACCTTACATGTTGGCCTTGGTACCTTTAGACCAGTGAATGTCGATGATGTTACACAGCATAAAATGCATAGCGAATATTACACAGTAAGTAAAGCTGTTGCTGATAAATTAAATGAAACAAAAAAATTAGGCCATAAAATAATTGCCGTAGGAACTACAACCACACGAACTTTAGAAACAGTAGCTAATAAATATGATGGTACTTTTCAGGAAGATAGTGGTTGGACTAATATCTTTATTTATCCTGGTTATGATTTCAAAGCTATCGACAATTTGATTACCAATTTCCACTTACCTAAGTCAACTTTAGTAATGCTAGTTTCAGCTTTAGCTGGAAAAGAAAACATTTTAAATGCCTATAACGAGGCCATCAAAAATAAATACCGATTCTTCTCGTTTGGTGATGCAATGTTCATCAAGTAACTCATAATAAATAAAAAAGAGTGCCTAAACTAGCTTCCAGTGACAATATGATGATTTTTGTAAAAATCAAATATATTGTCATTTTTTATATCATCCCTTTTAAAAGAGTATTTTTTCAAAAAATGATATGTCATTATTGATTTATTTCCCAAAATACAGTATAATACAGAGAATTTGAAAGGAAGTATATTATGGCTACCAAATCATCAAAACATTTAGCTATATTTTTAACCCTTAGTATCTTACTACACAATTATCAAAATATTACTAAAATAAAAAATAAAGAAGAAATATCCCTCTTATCTCCTAATTATAAAACAAGTATAACAAAAACACTAAATGATCCGAATGAACTATATTCTTATATAAATAGTAACACTAATTTAGACAAAACGGAAAAACAAATCATAAATGGCTCTTGGAACTTCATAGAAGACTACTATCAAAGCTTAGATTATGACTATATTACAACACAATTGCAAAAATTTGATATAAAATATGAAAAAATAAGCCCTACATTTTCAGGAACATGGAACACTACGACGTCCACTATTACACTCTACGGACTAGAAAATAAAACTCAAATATTAGAAAAACAAAGCGCTGCTAATCACGAATTTATTCATCTTTTAAGCAATGGTCAAAATAACATTCCTCCATTTCTTAAAGAAGGAATAGATGCTTTAATATGCTTAGAATACGATATTAGTAGGCCATCATACAAAAAGCAATACACAACAGTTCAACTGCTTTGCGAAATAATTAACCCCGATTTAATTATCAAAAGTTATCTCCAAGGAGATATCAACATTATAAAACAAGAACTCTTAAAAATAGATAATGATCCAGAAAAATTAGAAGAATTATTTACATGTTTCGATAACTATCACCAAATATTTATGCAACAATTAAGCCTCGTCTCCCAAAATCAAGGCCTCTTAGACGACGAACAATTAAAACAATTTAAAGATAATGCCAATAGTGCCTATGGTAACATGCAAACAATAGATATTATTTTAAAAGATTATCTAAACAAAAATACAACATTAAATAAACAAGAACAACATAACCAAATGATAGATAAGTATCATCAAACCCTTTTAGCAAACGATTATTGTCTACAAGAAGTAACAAGAAACAAAATACCTTTAACTGCAGTATTACAAAAACCAGAACTAATTATCAAAAAGACATCCTACTTCAATAAAGAAAATTATATTGAAGACCAAACTAAAAATAAGATAAAATCCTATAAATAACATATCAAAAAATGTCAATTTACAATAATTCTTATCTTGATAATTTATATAAAACAAATAATAATATATACTATAAATAGTAAGGAGGAAAAAATGATAAAAAAAATAAACATTATAAGTTATCTATTAATGGTTATATTATCTATATTAATGTCCATAAGTATTATCAAGCTAAACATTATACCAAATAAATACTTATATCCACTTTTGATAGCAATTATCATAATCGCTATAATTATAGGACTAATTACTTTCAAGACCAAATCTAAAATTATCCAAATTATTCTAATCATTATTACTCTATTAATCGCAATAACAGAATTATTTGCTAATCAAAAGATAAATGAGACAAATAACTTTATCCAAAACTTGGAACAAGTTGAAGAAACAAGTGTTTACTATGTAATGGTTTTAAAAGAAAGTCCTTATAAAAATATCAAAGACTTAACAGATAAAAAAATAGGTTCATATAACATTGATTTACAAAATTACCCAAAAGCAAAAAAAGAATTATCTAATATCATAACCTATAAAGAAATTACATACCAAAATATATCTAATCTAACAAACGATATGCTAAGTCAAAGTATAGATGCTATGTATATAAATTCAAATATTAAAACTATTATAGAAGAAAATGAAAGTCTAAATAATAAGTTTAAAGTTATAAAAAATATAAAAATAAAACTAGAAACATCAAATCAAAAACAAGTATCCAAAACTAATAATGATTATTTTAATATCTATATAAGTGGTATAGACACATATGGACAAATTAATACAGTTTCAAGAAGTGATGTCAACATCATTATGACTGTTAACAGAAAACAAAATAAAATATTATTAACTACTATCCCACGCGATAGTTATGTACAATTATATGGAACAAGTGGTTCATTAGATAAATTAACTCACGCTGGAATATATGGAATAAATACATCTGTTAAAACTATTGAAGACTTTTTAAATATAGACATAGATTATTATTTACGAATCAACTTTGATACTTTAATAAATGTTATAGATTCTATAGGAGGAATAGAAGTATATAGTGATGTTGCCTTTACTTCAGGAGGATATACTTTTAATGAAGGACTTAATCAGATGGATGGTAAAAAAGCACTAGCATTCTCAAGAGAAAGGAAGCAGTTTAAAGAAGGGGATAGATTAAGAGGTAAACATCAACAAGCAGTAATTACAGGTGTCATTAATAAAGTAACATCTTCTACAACATTACTAACAAATTATAGTTCTATTTTAAACAGTTTAGCAAATACTTTTCAAACTAATATCCCAAGTGATTTAATAAAAGACATCTTTAAAACTCAATTGGAAAAAATGAAAAGTTGGAATATCAACTCCATAAGTGTAAATGGAACGGGTAGTTATTCAACTAATACCTACTCAATGCCAGGATGGAACTTATATGTTATGATTCCAGACCAAAAAACAGTAGATGATGCTCATCAAAAAATCATAGCATTACAAAATTAAATAACTATTTAGATTTTTTGGACAGTAATCGCTCATCACTTTCCTTGGCTAGAACAAGGCTAGAAAAGATAAATAAAATAATTAAAATAGTAGTAAATGTAAGTATTGATATAATCAAGTATTTAATATTATCAACCTCCTATTCTTACTATTAGTTTATCTAAATATGTCGAAAAATATTATAAAAATATAATTTTTAAATTTTTTAAATCTATTTTTTAAAATGGGTATTATTGACTAAGACCATAAATTATGGTACAATTAATGCCAGTTTAGAGGTGTGTAACAATGGAAGAAATTAATATATCAGAATTTTTTAAATATTATTTTTCAAAAATGATTATCATAGTAATAGTTGTTTTAGCAACTTTATCAATCGGGAACATATATAGTTTTCTCATGAGAAAACCGTTATATGAAAGTAATACGACCATAGTATTAGCTGGAAATAGTAAAAATAATACAGGCGAATATACTTCCACAGATTCACAGTTAAATCAAAGACTAGTATCAACATATAGCGAAATTATAAAGAGTAGAAAAGTTCTACAGCAGGTAATAGATGATGAACAATTAGATTATTCAGTAGGAGAATTATCTAAAGAAATTACAGTCAGTAGTGTAGAAGATACCGAAATAATAAAAATATCAGTAAGTGATGAAGATAGTTTAAATGCAAGAAAGATAGCCAATGACATTGTACCTGTTTTTTCAGATGAGGTAAAACGCATTTATAATATAGATAATGTTAGTGTTGTAGACGAAGCGGTAGAAGCTAAAGCACCATATAATATCAATTACATTAAAGAAAACCTTATATATATATTAATTGGCGTCATCTTAGCTAGTACTATCATATTTATAATATATTATTTTGATACAACTATTAAATCAAGTGAGGATGTAGAGGAAAAACTAGGTTTGACAGTAATTGGAATAGTGCCTAGTGAGGAAAGGGAGTAAAATAATGAAAACGCAAGACTTAATAATAAACGTAAATCCTAAATCGATTTTTAGTGAATCTATAAAAACAATACGTACAAATCTAGCTTTTTCAAATGTAAAAAATAAAATGAAAGTAATTCTGACTACATCTCCAGAATCAGGTGACGGAAAGAGTTTTATTTCAGCTAATTTAGCTGTTGCTTACGCCCAAGAAGGTAAAAAAGTTTTAATGATAGATTGTGACCTACGACGTGGTAGACAACATCAAATATTTGAAGTCATGAATTTATCTAGTAGTGGCTATTCTAATCTAATTTTAAATTATGGAGAAGATACCAAGATTAATAAATATATAGTCGAGACAGCTAATTCTAATATAGATTTATTACCTACGGGACCAACACCACCCAACCCTGTCGAATTGTTAGCCTCTGAAAATAATCAAAAACTAATTACTCAATTAAAGAAAAAATATGACATTATTATACTAGATTGTCCACCAGTTATTGGCTTAAGTGATGCCATGATTATGACTAAATTTAGTGATGTAAACATCTTAGTAATATCTAATCATAGAACAAAATTTGAAAGCGTAGATAGAGCAAAAAAAATATTTGCTCAAGCAAATGCTGCAATAACTGGAGTAGTTATCAATAAAGCAGATGTAAAAAATAACAGTTATTATAGTTATTATTCAGATGAATACTATGGGGAAAAGAAATAATATATGAAAGATTTACACTCACATTTATTACCTGGAATTGATGATGGTTCAAAAAGTATCGAAGAAACTATTACACTTTTAAAAAAAGCATCAGAAGAGGGGATTACTGATTTAGTCTTAACTCCACATTATATCGAAATGAGTAAATATAATTGTAATAATGATGATAAATTAAGACTTCTGAAAATAGTACAAGAAGAAGCATCCAAAGAAAACATCAATATTAATTTATATTTAGGAAATGAAGTGTATTTGACAGAAAATTTTTTAGAATTATTAAAAAATAATGAAATAATGACCATCAATAATAGTAGATACCTACTCTTAGAATTTCCTTTAGGGAACATGTTTCGTAATACCAAAGAAATTTTATATGAGTTAATAGTATCGGGATATATCCCAATAATAGCTCATCCAGAAAGATACCGTATTTTTCAAAGACATCCAGAGCATATGGAAGAATATTTAAGGATGGGTGTGCTTTTACAAGGAAATTACAAAAGCCTACTTGGAAAGTATGGAAAAGACGCCAAGCACACGCTTAAGTATTTTCTAAAAAAAGGCTGGATTTGTTTAATTGGTAGTGATTGCCACCACGAGGAAAATTTTGAAATAAAAAAAATGAAACGCAAATTAAATTCTATTGTAAAAGATGAACAGATGATTGCCGATATTCTAGAAAATAACTTCGTTAAAATCATCACAAATGAAGAAATAGGTATAAGAAGATAATAAAATTCAGAATGAGTGTTTTGCATAAGAATAGCAAATATTTATATAAAAAGTAAACCATCTCTGAAGTGAAGCGAATGCTTCGCTTTTTAAGCTCCTATGCTTTATAGGGTATTCAGGAGATAGAAAGCATAAAAAAGACATACTTTAAAATAAAAATTAACATATATACATAAAAAGAAAAGTAATTTTTTTTAACACAAAATAGAAAAATTAATATATAATGTATGTTAGCGAAAAAAAGCGCTATTAGCGCTATTATTATTGAATACAGAATATAAATTCATGCATTTGTATGGATAATATGCAATATAGTGATAAAATAGTTTAATTGAAAAGTGAGGTATATTGAATGAAAGAATATTTAAAGTTGATTAGAGTAAAACATTGGTTGAAGAATATATTAGTATTTTTGCCAGCCTTTTTTAGTATTAATATGCTAAATCGAAATTATATTATTAGTTGTTTATTAGCTTTTTTTGTATTTTGTTTCTCATCATCTATCGTTTATGTATTGAATGACTTAAGTGATATAGAGAAAGATAAATTACATCCAATAAAAAAGAATAGACCTTTGGCGAGTGGGGCTTTATCAAAATCAGAAGCGCACTTAGTAATATTTATACTATCTGTTATAACATCAATAATAATGTTTCTGTTTTATAAAAAGACAGAAAATATTTTTACAATTTTGATACCGTTAATTTATATAATTGTAAATATATTTTATAGTAAAATTCTTAAAAATGTCCCAATAATAGATGTAGTTATACTTGTATCAGGCTTTGTTCTTAGGGTTATGTATGGTGGAATAGTAATTGACGTATCGGTATCCAAATATCTATATTTAATGATAATGTTTGGAGCGTTCTACTTAGGATTTGGTAAAAGACGAAACGAGATTATCAAAAATGGCGAAAAAAGTAGAAAAGTTTTACAAATTTATAATAAAGACTTTTTAGACAAAAATATGTATGTAACATTTGGCTTAGCAATAGTTTCATATACGTTATGGTGTGTTGATCCAACGACAGTAGCACACGTTGGACATGATTATCTATTTTGGACTATTCCACTAGTTATGGTAATTTTACAATTATACAGTTTAAACATTGAGGGCAATTCACATGGCGACCCAACTGAAATTATATTAAATGATAAATGTTTATTAGCAACTAGTGTATTATATGTATTAATAATGGTATTCCTACTATATATTATATGATAAATGCATATGACTTTGATAAAACGATATATGATGGAGATTCCTCAATAGACTTCTATTTATATTGTTTGAAAAAAAAACCAAGCATTGCTATATTTATTCCAATACAAATATGGGGTATGGTTTTATATTCATTAAAGATAAGGAAAAAGGAATACATGAAAGAAAAATTTTTTTCGATACTAAATAGAATTGGAAAAATAGATGAATATGTAACTGATTTTTGGAAAATAAATGATAAAAAAATAAAAAAATGGTATTTAAACCAAAAGCAAAAAACAGACGTAATTATATCTGCGTCTCCCGAGTTTTTACTTAAGCCTCTAGAAGATATATTAGAAATTGATAAAGTAATAGCAACTAAAGTAAATAAAAAAACTGGTAAATTTGAATCAAAAAACTGTCATGATTATGAGAAAATAGTAAGATACAAGCAAATATATGGTGATAAAAAAATAAAGGCATTTTATACAGACTCAGTCAAAGCTGATAGAGCTATGCTAGAATATGCAGAGGAAGGATATATAGTTAAGAAAAATAATGTCTATAAATGGTTAAAGTAATTACCTTAATGCTTTTTCTATATATAATTATTGTCAACTTGCATAATGGACAAATGATATACTCTTAATATACAGTTAGTGAGGTATCTTATGAATAAAACAAAACAAAAAATAAGTAACATAATATTCTTATCATCTTTAATATTATTATGGATTATTTGTATCATCCCCATTTTAAAAAACAGCAACAACTATAATCAAGTAAATAACAGAACGTCTTATAAAATAACAAAACCAACTTCTAAAGAATTTTTAAATAATAATTATCAACAACAATTAGAAAATGCTATAAGTGATCAAATGCCTAAATATAATTATTTACAATTACTATACCCCGTTATGTCCAATTACTTAAACTATAAAACTATAAAAGTTCTAAATTTAAACCATCAAAATAATTATATAAATTTAGGAAATATAAATATGTACCATGACTACTTAGTATATAATCCAATTATAAAAGATGACCTAAAAAATTATGAAGATGATTTAAAAAAAATAAATTATATAAAGCAAAAAATAAATGCAGATATTTACTTATATTATATAAACAGTGATTATAACATTAACTTCGAAACAAATAAAACAAAAGATATAGACAAATACTTAAAACAGAAATTAAAAATAGGTGACAACAACATAAAAACACTGACTATTAATTCCTTTGAAGATTATCAGAAGTATTTCTATAAATACGACCATCACTGGAATAATCGGGGTACTTACCAAGCATATAAAGAAATAGCCACTATGATGAAGTTAACTGATATTTTACCAATAAAAGATGAAGTTTGTCTGCAAGATAGAACAATTCTAGGCTCAAAATCTAAGAGTATAGCTTTGAATAAATTCTTAAAAGAAGATATTTGTATATATATTTATGATTATCCATCCTTTACTATTAAAATAAATAATGAAGAAGTAGAACAATATGGAGCTAACCTCGAAGATTTGAAAAATATGACTGAATTATCTTATGCCACAATATATGGCAGTGACTATGAAGAAATAATATTCGAAAATAATAGTCAAAATAATTCTAAAAAATTGCTAATATACAGTAATTCATACTCAAACTCAATAAACAAACTTCTAGCTAGTAATTATGAGTATACTTATGTAATAGATGGCAGATATAATAGTAATTTTGACATGATAAAATATGTTAATGAAAAGAAAATAGACGATATTTTAATACTAGCCAATAATATGCTGTTTGGAGATACTATAAAGTGGGGTGATTTTCAATGATTTTCAATTCCCTTACGTTTCTACTATTGTTTCTTCCTCTATGCATATTAATATACTTTATATTTAAAAATATAAAAATAAGAAATATTATCCTCTTAATATTTAGTTTAGTATTCTACGCATGGGGAGAACCAATATATATCTTTATTATGATACTATCTATATTAGTAACGTATATATTTGGAATTTTAATATCAAAAGCAAAAAATAAAAGAATATATTTTATTATATCTATTGTTATCCTATTACTAAATCTTTTCTTTTTTAAGTACACTAATTTTTTAATAGATAACATAAATCATATATTAAATATAAAACTAAAAAATATAGATTTACCTCTACCTATTGGTATTTCATTTTATACATTTCAAGCCTTATCATATTTAATAGATTTATATAGGGAAAAAATTAAAGTACAAAAAAATTTTATTTCACTTGCTTTATATATAAGCTTATTTCCTCAATTGATAGCGGGGCCTATTGTTCGCTATGAAACGATTCAAAAAGAAATAACCAAAAGAAGCCATTCATTAGAAAAATTTGTTAGTGGTATGAAAAGATTTATTATCGGATTAAGTAAAAAAGTAATATTAGCTAACAGTATGGCTTTGATAGCAGATACAATTTTTGGAAATTATGCTTATTATAAAACCATACTTATTTGGATAGCAGCTATATCTTATACCTTACAAATATATTATGACTTTAGTGGCTATTCAGATATGGCTATTGGTCTAGGTAAAATTTTCGGGTTTAACTTTTTAGAAAATTTCAATTATCCCTATATCTCAAGAAGTATCACAGATTTTTGGAGAAGATGGCATATTTCCTTATCAAGCTGGTTTAAAGACTATATTTATATACCATTAGGAGGGTCACGAGTAAATAAAATAAAGCACATTAGAAATATATTTATAGTATGGTTTCTAACAGGATTATGGCATGGAGCAAGTTGGAATTATATTATTTGGGGGTTATATTTTGCTACACTTTTACTAATAGAAAAATATCCTCTAAAAAATATAATAAAAAAGGTCCCTAGTATCCTTCAACATATCATTACTTTATTTTTAATCATAATCGGATGGGTAATATTTAGGACAGAAAATCTAAATACTTTACTAAATGTTATCACTCAAATGTTTCTCTATAAAAAAAGTGATATAATGCTATTTATCACCAATAATGCTAATTTAATTATCAATTTCTATCTATTACTACCAGCTATTATTTTCTGCATACCATTAAAAAAGAAAAAAATAAAACGCTTAGGTGTACAAATAATGGTAGACTTTACGTACTTGCTTATTCTAATAATAAATATAATATTTATTATAGGAAATACCTATAATCCATTTATTTATTTCAGATTTTGACAAAAATAGATTTATAATGTAACATACTAAACATAAAGTATAAAGGAAGGACAAATTACATATGGATAATGATTTACACCCAAAAACAAAAAAAATATTGAAGAAAAACTTAATCATAAATATAATTCATTTAATAGGCCTAGTATTATATGTACTACTATTTATAAGTATTATAAAACTAAATCTATTACCCGATAAATATTTAGTAATGTCAGGGTTAGGACTACTAATTATAGAAATAGTCTTATTTATTCTTATAAATATTAAAAATAAATTTATAAAGATATTAGGAATGATTATAATTATCATTGGCATAATATTAAGCTCAGTAGGTATTTACTATATAAAGACAACCAATAAATTTTTAGATCAATCATTCTCCAAAAAAGTAACTACCACTACTGCCTATTACTTAATAACTAAAAGTGGTAATAAATATAAAGAAGAAGACATTACAGGAGATGTATACTACTATAATAACTTTGAATTAAAAGATGTTAAGAAATATCTTACAAAATTTAATATCAATTATGTTGAAAGTGATAGTATGGTACAATTATTGAAAGATGTTAAAAGTGGCAGTAAAAAATTTATGTTAATTGATAAAACTAATTATAATTTAGCTTTTGATTTAGATAATGAGTTATCAAGTAAAGATTATGAAATAGTATATAAATTTGACACTAAGAAAGTCGCACAAAAAGAAGATAAAAACACTAAGAATAAATTTACACTACTAATAGTAGGTAATGACTTCGCTGGATATAATGATTTAAACTTATTAGTTACAGTTAACTTAGATAAAAATAAAGCTTTGGTTACTACTATTCCTAGGGGATATTATATTCCAGTAGAAGGTAAAGGTGGTAGAAAAGATACTTTAAGTTTTATGGCACCCTATGGTATAGATACAAGCGTAAAATCTATTGCCAATTATTTTAAGATAAATATTGATTACTATTTAAAAATAAACACTCATAGCTTAGTAGGATTAGTAGATGAAATAGGAGGTATAACCTATTGCTCAGATAAAGCATATTATACAACTCATTCTTTAGTATTAGATACATATGAAGATACTAAAGGAAAATTCTATGTAAAAAAAGGATGCCAACAGTTAAATGGAATACAAACACTTACTGTGGCAAGAGAAAGAAAAGCTTTTTATGATGGAGATAGAACTAGGCAAAAAAATTGTGTCAAAATTATGCAAGCCATATTGGAAAAAATGAAAAATACTAATACTTTAACTAATTATAATAATATTTTAACTTCACTTTCTGATTTATATGAAACAGATATACCAAAAGAAGAAGTAAGCTTAATAATAAAAAAGATACTTGAAAATAGTGTTAGTATAACAATTGAGACACAGTCAGTAGATGGTGATGAAACCAAAGATTATGTTCATTTAACAGATTTCTTAGACTACGTTATAGTTCCACGTGAAGATACAGTGTTAAATGCAACAGCTAATATAAATACACTGTTAAACGATTAACTATCAAATTAAAATAAAGATAAAAGTGTTTAATTAAACTAGGGAGTGTGCAAGTATTAAATCTAAAGGGAATGACTAGCACTTCCTTTTATTTTATTCTGAACACCAACTTGTCTGCTATAATTTTAGTGATACCATGTAGTATATTATAATAATGATAAAATAACTTTACAAAAACATTTATACAAGTGCAATTTACAATTATTTTATATTATGGTAGTAAAGAAGACAGAAGATGAATACTTTAAAAAATATATTTAGTAAATTATATATAATAAGCTATCTATATGAATCTAACTTTACTGTAAGGCAAAACATAATTATTATAATCTATAAAATGACATTTTTTTTATCAAAACCTTATTAAAATATAAACATGGTGAAATAATGTGAAGAATATTGTTAGATATGAAACAGAAAATAATAAATCAGATAGATTAGAATATATTATTTTTAAAAAACAAAATTTCCTGTTAGGCTTTCTTTTTACAACTAATTTTATACTTCCCAAAAAATCTATTAGATGTACTATTGTCGATTTATCTGATATAATAGTATCAAATATTCAAAATTATTACAGTTTTTTTTGGAGGAGGTATATAATGTCTAGTTTTCTACAAGAAGTAACAAAAGAGGAAAAGGAAGAATTTTCAAATGATGATTTGTTTAATATTAATTCTTGGGGTGCAGATTTATCATTTAGAGAATTAATTTCAATGTATGATGAAAATGATTTAATTAAGCCAAATTTACAAAGGAAATATGTATGGACGATAGATGAAGCTAGTAGATTGATTGATTCTATCTTACTTGGATTACCAATACCTAGCATTTTTTTGGCAAAAAAAGAAGAAAAACGATTAATTATTGATGGATATCAAAGAATAAAGACTGTTTATGATTTCGTTAATGGAACATTTTCCAAGAATAATAGAATTTTTAAGTTATCAAATTCTAAAATTATAAATGAGAGATGGAGAGGAAAAAGTTTTCTAGAGTTGACAGAAGATGAGCAAAGACGAATAAAAAACACTACAATTCATGCCATAATATTTGAACAAAAAAAGCCAAATAATGACTCTGGGATGTATCAAATATTTGAAAGAATCAATACTTCTGGTAGAACTTTATGTGCTCAAGAAATTAGAAATTGTATTTATCAAGGAAAATATAATGAACTATTAATGGAGTTAAATAAAAATTTGACATGGAGAAAAATCTTAAAGTGCGAAGAAGACCCTAGAATGGCAGATGTTGAAAATATATTAAGATATTTTGCTATAAAAAACTTAGCTAAAACAGAAGAATTTTCAAAAAATCAAATTAACCTAAAAAAATATTTAAACGACAATATGGCTTTAAAATGTAATCTATCTGATGATGAGTATAATCAATATAAATTGGATTTTATAAATACGATTGAAAAAGTTTACGATTGTTTAGGTGAAACAGCATTTAATAATATTTCTGAAAAAAGAGATGAACAAGGTAATTGGATATATAATAGTCAATTTGTAAAGAGATTTCATCCAACTATTTATGAAGCTGTTATGATTTCCTTTAGTTTTGCATTGAAGAACAACTTTAATTTTGATAATATGAAAGAAAAACAATTGGAATTATTAAATGATATAAAGTTTAGAGAATCAGCCACAATTAGAACTACTAATTTGGAGAATATAAAAAAGAGAGTTGAATTAGCTACAATGCATTTCTTTGGGGAAAAGTATGAATGGAAATAATAAAAATATTATAGATGACTGCAACAATGATTTGGATAAAATAAGGCAGTTTATAAATAATGACCCGTTAAATTCATTATGCCCATATTTAATATCATATTGTGTTGTAAGAAGTTGTGGATGTTTAGAAGTATGCATAAAAAATTTATTATTTGATTATTTATCTTCGGGGGCTAGACAGGAAACTATCAATTATTTAGAAAAACAAATAGTTGATAGTTCGTGGAATCCATCTTGTGGTAATATCCAAAAGATATTAGAACAAGTAAACCCCAATTGGTCTAGAAGATTTCAAGACTTGACATTTGGTATTAGTGAAAAAGGTGATTTAAAATCATTAGTTAATTTAAGAAATGATTTTGCACATGGACGACAAATCACATCTACTATTGCTGATATCATTTCTTATTTTCAGGGTGGTTGTAAAATTCTTAATATATTGGAACAAATTATTTTAAATAAATAGTTACCTATATGACGTTAAAAGTTTAGTAAATGATAATCAAATGTCATCTGAAAAAACTTACGAATAATTTAAAATTTTGATAAGAATAATTTTAATTTTACATAACTCTATTTAGTTTTAACAGCTAAATAGAGTTATTTTTGATACAATTCATTCTTAAAAATATTATTAGGGCTAGATCCTAAAATTTGCTAACAAAAGTTTTTCCATTGCTATTATGCTCGACAAACCACCATAGTACAGGTAAAAGAATAAATATGCTGATAATTTATTCATATAATAAAAAACTGCACATTCTGGATATAACAAATTGAACTGTACATTGTCGTAAATTGTAATTAAAAATTGTAATTAAAAATTGTAATTAAAAATTGTAGACAAATATATGAAAGTGTGGTACAATATGTACAATTTTATGTGCGACATAGTTTAACCAAATAAACTAGCAAAATAATAAATAGATGATTATATAAAATATAGTTTTTCTAATAAAAAAAGTATGTTATAATAGAAAAGTCTAAGCTAGTTGTTCAAATAAATAAAAATATGGGGAAGGGGTAGCAATGAATAACGAATTAGAAATAGTGAGTGGTGAAACAGTTAATATGAAAGAGAGCATATATAATGTATTCAAAAGATTTATTGATATAATATGTGCTGTTATAGGGTGCCTATTATTGGTTCCTATTTCTTTACTTATAAAAGTATCTTATTTAATCAATAAAGATTTTGATTCAATTTTTTTTACACAAGAAAGGATTGGCAAAAATGGTCAGCTCTTTAAGTTTTATAAATTTCGAACCATGGTGCCTAATGCGGATGAGATTTTGTATAAAACTTTAGAGATTGATAAAGTAGCAGCAGCCGAATATAGCAAAAATAAAAAACTAAAACATGATCCAAGAATTACTAAAGTAGGGAAAATACTTAGAAAAACATCGATAGACGAATTACCACAATTAATTAATATTCTTAAAGGAGAAATGTCATTAATAGGAAATAGGCCTTATCTTCCACGAGAAAAAAAAGATATGGGAGAATATTATAATGATATAATTAAGACAAAACCAGGACTTACTGGATACTGGCAAGTAAATGGTAGAAGTTCTAAGACTTTTGAGGAAAGATTGAAATTAGAAAGTTATTATTCTTTACATAAGAGTTTTAAGTTGGATGTAAAAATATTTTTAAAGACATTTAAGGTGGTACTTTTTTGCAAAGATGCTGGATAGTTCAACATCTATACATATAACATAGATAGTTAGTGAGGTGTGTTTCTGTGAGAATAGCTATGATTGGTCATAAACGGATTCCATCTAGAGAAGGTGGAGTAGAGATAGTAGTTGAAGAACTATCAACAAGAATGGTATCCTTAGGACATGAAGTAACCTGTTACAATAGAAGTGGTAAACATGTTCTTAATAAAGATGAAAAAATTAAAAATCTAGAAGAGTACAAAGGAGTAAAACTAAAAAAAGTACTTACAATAGATAAAAAAGGTTTAGCAGCTATGACATCATCATTCTTTGGAACATTAAAAATACTATTCTCTAAAGCAGAAGTAGTTCATTATCATGCAGAAGGACCTTGCGCTATGATCCCTATAATTAAATTTCTATCAAGAAAAAAAGTAGTAGCAACAATTCATGGGCTTGATTGGCAAAGAGCAAAATGGAAAAATGGCTTTGCTTCTAAATATATAAAATTTGGTGAAAAGATGGCTGCCAAATACGCAGATGAAATCATTGTTTTAAGCGAAAATGTAAAAGAATACTTCAGAAGGACGTATAATCGCGATACTCATTTTATACCTAATGGAGTTAACAAGCCAGAGATTATTAAATCAAAAATTATAAAAAAGAAATATTCATTAGACAAAGATGACTACTTCTTATTTTTAGGTAGAATGGTTCCAGAAAAAGGGATTCACTATTTAATAGAAGCATATAAAAACATTTTAACAGAAAAGAAATTAGTGATAGCTGGTGGAGCTAGTGACACTGATTCTTATTATGAAGAATTAAAAGAAATGGCAAAAGATAATGAAAATATTATCTTTACAGGATTTGTTCAAGGAAAAGAACTAGAAGAGTTATATAGTAATGCGTATGTCTATGTGTTACCAAGTGATCTTGAAGGAATGCCATTATCATTATTAGAAGCTATGAGTTATGGAAATTGTTGCCTAACTTCAGATATAGATGAATGTTCAGAAGTAATAG
Source organism: uncultured Bacilli bacterium (assembly GCA_947628745.1). Lineage (GTDB taxonomy): Bacteria > Bacillota_I > Bacilli_A > RF39 > UBA660 > CAG-417. The sequence goes on from CANRBB010000003.1 coordinate 22,496, forward strand.
AAAACAAAGGAATCACTTTTAGAAAATCAGATATAAAAGATTTAATGGAAAAATTGCAAAATTTGTCAGATGATAGTAAGAAAGTAGCAAAATACCAAAAGAATGCCCAAGTATTTATATTAAAAAAATATAATTGGGATGAAGTAGCTAAAAAAACTCTAAAGTTATATAGTAAGTAGGTGAAATATGAAAAAAGCAAGATATGAATCATTAAATGGACTAAGAACTATTGCTTGTATCGGTATAGTTCTTATGCACATTCGCTCTAATATTTATTATAAATTGGGAAATGATATAGTTAATAATATAATTCAAGGATTTACAGATTTTGTTTATTTGTTCATGATTTTGTCGGCTTTTGGAATGTGCTGTGGCTATTACAATAAAGTAAAAAACAATGAGATGGATTTAGAGGTATTTTATCAAAGAAGATTTCAAAAAGTATTACCTTTCTTTGCTTTACTATTAATTATTAATGTGATTTATGAACATACTAGTTCTTCATTAATAGAAGCCTTCTCTGAATTTACACTAATGTTTGGATTTATTCAAAAAGATATAAAAGTTTTGGGAGTAGCATGGTTTCTAGGTATAATATTTATATTTTATTTCATATTTCCATATTTTGTATACTTATTTTCTAATAAAAAACGAGCATGGTCTACAACACTAATAGCAATTGCCATGAATTTAGTTGGTGCATTTTATTTTCATATTGATAGGACAAACTTTTTTTATAGTTTCCTATATTTTTGCGTAGGAGGTCTAATATACCTATATAAGGATGATTTAATAAAACTTGTGTCTAAACACAGAATTATAACAATTTTACTAGTTTTTTTATCAATATTTATGTATTACGGTTTAGGCAATTTAAAAACAATACTGTTTATAAGAGTCATACCACTATGTGTTTTGCTAATAGCATATGCTATTACGTTTAATTCAAAGATGTTGAACAATAATTTTACCCAAATAATAGGTGGGGGGGGGTTAGTATGGATATTTATTTAAGCCATATGCTAGTGTTTAGAGTCGCTCAAAAACTTAACCTAGAACACATTTTCAAAAATGATTATTTATCGTACTTTACTATATCTATCATAGTTTTAGTAGGAGCTTTTATCTTTTCAAAAAGTTTTCAGGTAATATTTAATAAAATAAAAAGGAGTATATATCATGAAAATACTATTAGTAAATAAATTCCATTGGAATAAAGGTGGATCAGAAAAATACTATTTTGAATTAGGACAACTACTAAAAGAACATGGACATGAAGTAGCATATTTTTCAATGGAAGATGAAAAGAATATAAAAACTGGAGACAAAGAATATTTTGTTCCCAAGTTTGATTTAAATGCTAGTTCAAAATTAAAAGCACTAGATGTAATCTATAACAAAGAAAACGAAAAAATAATGGAAAAGGCATTAGATGAATTTAAGCCTGATATTGTTCATTTGAATAACTTCCAAAGACAATTATCAGCTTCAATTATAAAGCCATGTACAAAAAGAAAAATTCCCATAGTATTTACAGCTCATGATGTACAAGCAATTTGTCCAGCAATTACTATGATGGATAATGATAATAATGTGTGTGAATTATGTATGCATGGAAAGTACATGAATTGTATAAAGAAATCATGTAATAAAGGGTCTAAATTAAAAAGTATTCTAGGTGCTATAGAGGGATATTATTATCGAAGAAATAAAATATATACAGATAAGATTGACTATATAATTACACCATCTGAATTTTATAGAACCAAATTTATTGAAGATGGCATAGATAAATCTAAAGTAGAAGCAATACATAATTCAATAGATGTTTCAAACTACGATATAAAAACGCAAGATGATGGATATGCTCTATATTTTGGTAGATTATCAAAAGAAAAAGGAATACTAAACTTAATAGAAGCCTTCTCTAAATGTGGCAATAACAGTATGTTGTATATAGCAGGGGATGGGCCCGAAAAAGAAAATATAGAAAAAATAATAAAAGAGAAAAAATTAAATAAAAGAATTAAATTATTAGGTTTCCTTAATAAAAAAGAAATGACAGAAATTACAAGAAAATGTAAGTTTGTCGTAGTACCAAGCATCTGGTATGAAAACTGTCCATATTCAGTCCTAGAAACATTAGCTATAGGGAAACCAGTAATTGGTTCTAATATTGGTGGAATACCAGAATTAGTAAATCATAAAGAAAATGGATATATATATAATACAATAGATGAATTAACAGAATATATGAACAAACTTTTTAATAATAAAGAAAAAGTCAAAGAGTTTAGTAAAAACTCTAAAGAGTTGGCAATTAGAAATTATTCAAGAGATGAATATTATAAAAAAATAGAAAGCATTTATCAAAAGTTATTAAGGAAGTGTAAATAAAATGAAAGAGAAGAAATTAAACGGAACAGTAATAGTTACATATAGATGCAATGCAAGATGTACCATGTGTAATAGATATAAGTGTCCTTCTAAACCAGAAGAAGAATTATCTATTGAAACTATTAAAAAACTACCTAAAATGTATTTTACAAATATAACTGGTGGAGAACCATTTATTAGAGAAGATTTACAAGATATAGTTGAAGAATTATATAAAAAAAGCGATAGAATAGTTATTTCAACTAATGGGTTCTTTACTGATAGAATTATAGCTATGGCAAAAAGATTTCCTAACATTGGTATTAGAATTTCTATTGAAGGTTTGGAACAGACCAATAATGAAATTAGAGGATTAAAAGACGGGTACAATAGAGGTTATACAACGTTAAAAAAACTAAAAGAAATGGGTATGAAAGATGTTGGCTTTGGTATGACCGTCCAAGATAAAAATGCCCCTGATTTAGTTCCTCTATATAACATATCAAATGAGATGAATATGGAATTCGCGACTGCCTCACTTCATAATAGTTTTTACTTTGTTGAAGCCAAGAATATAATTCATGATAGACCAATGGTTGCCAAACATTTTGAAGATCTTGTAAATGAATTATTAAATTCTAATTCACCTAAAAAATGGTTTAGAGCATATTTCAATCATGGATTAATTAATTACATATATGGTCAAAAAAGATTATTACCATGTGATATGGCATTCGATACTTTCTTTATAGATCCATATGGAGATGTAATGCCATGTAATGGAACCAAAGATAAAGAAGTAATGGGTAACTTAAATGAATGTAAAACTTGGGATGAGTTATGGAATTCTAAGCAAGCAGAGGCGGTAAGAAGTAAAGTTAGACACTGCGACAGGCAATGTTGGATGATAGGTTCCGTTTCGCCAGCCATGCATAAATATATTTGGAAACCAGCTTGGTGGGTATTTCGACATAAATTCTTAAGATTCTTTAAAAAGAAAAAATATTCAATGTATGAAAACAAAATTGTTAGAGACTTAAGAGATGGAAAAGTAACTAAAGAAGAACTTGATAAATGCTCAACATGTGATATGAATTGCATTATAAATGACGGCTTATCAAAAGCTTCTAAAGAGCAATTGAAAAATAAAACCGGTGAAGAAATAGTAGATGCAGATATAGCAAAACAAATGACAAAATAAGGGGGGATTTAATTATATGAAAACAAAGTTTGTCACTTGTATCAGTTATCATGGTACTGGTTCGGGTGCAGTTGATGATTTACTAAGAGAATTTGATAATTTTGCGAGTGCACCTTCAGAAGTAGAATGCAGATATTTGCAAGATCCAGACGGTATTTCTGATTTAGAATACAATTTAATTGAAAATCCAAATAGATTGAATTCCGGTTTTGCTTTAAAAAGATATATTATTTTCGCTAAAAAAATGGCATACACATACAGCAAAATATTTGGCATAAAATGGTTACAGTTATCAAAAAAATACGTGGCGTCGCTTTCTAAATTTTCCTATAAAGGATATTGGCATGGTGATTTAAGAATCATTTCTAAACCAAAACTATTTATATATTATTGTAGAAGAGCACTATCGAAAATAACGCCAAAAAAGTTTCGAAAGGCTACATATTATAATTATTTTCCTAATATTGACTCCTATCATTCATACATATCAGAAAAAGAATTTTTAGATAAAACTAGGAGGTATAGTGAGGATTTAGCTAATTTGATAAACAAAGAAAATAAAGAATATTTGGTATTAGACCAATTAATACCACCCTCAAATATAAAAAGATATATTAGATATATGAGTAATTTAAAGGTAATTATTGTGGATAGAGATCCCAGAGATACCTATCTGAATTCTGTATTACATAAAGACCATGTTCTTCCAAAAGAAGTAGAAAAATTTTGTGAAGTGTATAAAGATATAAGAAAAACTATAAATGAAGAAATTAAAAATAAAGATGTAATTTTAATTAAATTTGAAGATTTAATTTATAATTATGAAGACTCAGTAAGTAAAATAACTAAATTTTTGGGAACAAATCTTAATCATCATGTAAAGAAAAAGGAAATTTTTAAACCGGATGAGTCAAAGCTAAATACTCGCCAATGGGAAAATCATTTAGAGTACAAAAAAGAAATAGAATATATAGAAACAAATTTAAAAAATTATCTATATAATTATGAGAAAGGTGAGTAGTATGAACAAAATACCAAAAACAATTCATTATTGTTGGTTTGGAAGAAATAAAAAATCACGTGCTATAAAAAAATGTATTAATAGTTGGAAAAAATATATGCCTGATTACAATATAATGGAGTGGAACGAGGATAGTTATGATTTATCCAAAGCCCCTAAATATGTGCAAGAAGCCTATGAAGCTAAGAAATATGCCTTTGTTAGCGATTATGTAAGGTTATATGCATTAGAAAAGTATGGTGGAATATATTTTGATACAGACCTTGAAGTAATAAAAAATTTTGATAAATTATTAAAAAATAAAAATGTAGTATTAGGTTTTCAAGGTAATTATCATTTGATGACTGCTTTTATTGCATGTATACCCAACTATTCGGTAATTCAACAATATCTTGGTGAATATAAAAAAAGATTATTTATAAAAGAGGATGGGACATATGATTTAACAACTAATCCACCAAGATTTACAGAATTATTTTGTGACTTAAAAGGATTAATTCCAAATGAAGAGTACCAAGAACTTGACGATGATATTGTAGTTTACCCAAAGGATTATTTTAGTGCTTACGACTTAAGCAATGATCATGAGGCTATAACAAACAATACATACACCATTCATCACTATTTGGGAACATGGATTTCAAAAGGAAAATATAAGATGAAAGTAAAAAAAATCCTGGCAAAGGTATTGGGACTTGAAAATTATAAAAGATTAAAAAGAATAATAAAAGGAAAACGAAATGAAGGTAAATAAGAAAGATTTAATAACAATAATATTTATAATATTTTTCTGTTTGTTTGAAAATATATTTTATTTAGTTGATACAACAAAAATAAGAATAGGTGGCATGTATATTTATGATAATTTGTGTCAAATGCTTTTTATTATAACAATGTTTTTAATTTCGGCTAAAATAAAAACAAGGTACCCCAATTCAATTTTTAAATATGACGTTATTGCCCTTATTGTTTTATCATTCATATCATCAATAACTGCATATATATATGTTGCTCAGCCTATAAAAGAAGGATTACTTCAACAGTCGAGTTTTATATTAATATTACTGGCATATTTTCCTATCAGAAAAATTATTTTAAGTGAAAACTTTAATTATGATTTATTTAAAAGAAATTTTATTAAAATAGGCTACATCACCATAATATTGGCCCTTTTACACATAATATTTGGCAACTATTTTACAATAATTCATGTGCAAGAAGCAGTTGATGTAATAAGATTATACTTAGATAGTTTTGCATGCGTTGTGATAGCTTTCTTTGGTATGGATGACTGGTTAAAGAACAGAAAATCGAGTTCCTTATTACCAGTAGTTATGGCATATATATATGAACTTTTCATAGGAAAAGGTAGATTAGAATTTGGTGCCTTAACAATTGCCATTGTTGTAGCTTTTATATTCAAAGATAAAGATTGGAGAAAATCGCTAAAATCCATTATTCTAGTAGTCATTGCTGCCATACTATTTTTTAATAGCAGTTATTCAAGTAGATTTCATGAGGCAATTGAAAACTTTTCATCAGAAGATCATGGAGTAAATAGTATGGGAGTAAGGTTAGATGCTAGAGTATTGTTTAAAGAACAACTGACTGAAAATCCTGCTACCTTAATATTTGGATGTGGTTACCCATCATCAAATTGGGAAGCATCCGCAAAAAAAATAAAAAAAGATCATCATTATGGTCTTGTCGATAATGGCATATATGGTTTTGTTTATGTTTATGGTATACTTGGTCTATTTGTTCTTGCAAAATTATTTTTAAAAATATACAAGTTGTCTATAGCAGTGATGCGAAAAGAAAAGTGCTTTCTTTATTTAATGTTTATAATATTTATTACAATACTTTTATATAACATAGTATTTTGGTGGTATAAGCCAGCATGGACATTAGGCCTTGTATTATTTATGACATTATTAGAAAAAAAATACATTGATTGGAGTAGAAAATCATATGGAGAAGATATTTAAAAATATAGTACGTAAAATAAATAACTTAACAATAAAAATTTTTAATCATATTTCAAAAAGTTATGGCAATTTTTACATCAAGTCCATTTGTGAAAGCCTAGAAAAAAATAGTGATTATTTTTATTCATATATTGTGAGGGCAAAAAATGCTAACAAAATCATGACTTATCCTTTGAATACTAAAAAGGAGCCTAAAATTGCTATCATTTTACAAGGACCTATTCATAGGGAATATAATTACACAATTGAAACGATTAAGTTATATAAGAAAAGTTATAGTAACGCAGTTATTATTGTCTCAACTTGGGATGACATAGATAAAGTTGATTTAGATAAAATAAAAGATTTAAATGTAGAAGTAGTGACATCTGATAAACCGAAATTTACTGGAATTGGTAATATAAATTTTCAAATACGCTCAACTAAGGCTGGCTTAGAAAAAGCCAAAGAATTGGGCTGCGACTATGCCATAAAAACAAGAACTGATCAAAGGTATGAAAAAAACAATTTAATTGAATTTTTATTTTCACTTAAGGATGAATTTAAAATCGGAAATGATTTTGAATATCTAAAACAAAAAGAAAGAATCATAGTCGCACAAGGCACAAGCAAAAGTAATATGTTCATTCCATATTTTATTTCTGATTTCTTTTACTTTGGAACTGTCGATGATTTAATAAAATTATTCGATTATGATGAAATGATGGTAAGCGAAACTAAGGCAGACAGACAAAAAATTGGTAATGAATTAAAGCATAGACAAAGTATCATGGAATACATAGAGGGGCGAGCTCCTGAAATCATGATTATTAAAAATTATATTTCTGAAAAAGGGAAGAGAAAAATAGAGAATAGTGTCAAAGACTATTGGAAATTTGTCAAAAGTAATTTAATAACCTTATCGCATGACGAAGTCGGCTTTTTCTGGGCAAAATATGAAAGACGTTTTATGGAAAACAATTGCAATTTTAAGTATTTTGATGATGGTAAATTGGAATCAAGATATACATGGAATTTTTCAAATTGGTTGTCATTATATAAAGGATATATTGAGTACGATTCAAAATATGAAGAATATCATCAAAAGAAGGCAGACATAATATAGAAAATACTACTGATGATGTAAGAAAGGAAAGTATATGGTAAAAAATAAATCATTATTAAAAAATTCAATAGCAAATATTTGTTATAAGTTGTTAAACATTATATTTCCACTTATAACTGTAACATATATTTCTAGAATTTTATTAGCTGATGGTGTAGGCAAAGTATCTTATGCTCAAAATATTGTTTCATATTTTACTATGTTTGCAATATTGGGAATGCCTTCATATGGTACCAGAGAGATTGCAAAATTAAAGAATAATGATAAAGAAAAAAATAAAACATTTTCTGAGCTTTTTATGATAAATTTAATAAGTACATTATTGTTCTCTATACTATATATTATAGTCATAAATTCTTTCGAAATTTTTTATTCAAGAATTTGGATATATTATTCCGTTGGTTTGACATTGTTTTTAAATATATTTAATATTGACTGGTTTTATCAAGGAGAAGAAGAATATAGCTATATTGCTTTACGCTCTTTCTTCATAAAAATTATATCAGTAATTTGTATATTTACTTTTGTTAAAAGTCGCAATGATGTCTTACAATATGCAGTTATTGTTAGCTTAGGAACTGTCGGAAATTACATTTTGAATGTTCTTAATTTAAGAAATAAAGTAAAGTTTAGCTTAAAAGATATACAAATGACCAGGCATTTGAAATCATTACTTATCCTAACAGCCTCTTCTGTTGCGATAGAATTGTATACAGCTATGGATATAACTATGATAGGTATCATGTGTACAGACAAAGAGGTTGGATATTATTCTAATGCTCTAAAAATAATTAACATATCACAAAGCGTTATCTCCGCAATGGGTGCTGTTTTATTGCCAAGATTAAGTTTATATCATGCAGAAGGAAAACAAGAAAAGTTTGACTCTTTGGTTAACAAATCTTTAAAATATTTAATGATTTTGGCTATTCCTTCTGCCATCGGTTTATTCTTTACTGCTAACTTAATAATACAAGTATTATTTGGACCTTCATTCTTGAATGCAATAAATACATTGAGGATATTATCCCTAACACTTCCAATATTAGTAATAAATGTACTCTTTGGTATTCAATGCCTGATACCTATGGGGATGGAGAAAAAATATTTAGTTACTGTATGTTTGGGGGCTATTGTAAATCTTATATTAAATCCAGTTTTAATTTTATATTTCAAAAATGAAGGCGCTGCAATTGCTTCCTTAATTAGTGAAAGTATTGTTGCACTCTCAACCATTTATTTTGTAAAGAAAAAGATAAATATAACAATTGAAAAAGAATATGTAATTTCATTAACTATATCTTCTATAATTATGATATTATGTATAAAAATAATTGACTTTTTAACTTTTAATAATACAATAAAACTGGTTGCTTTAATAGTAATAGCCGCACTTATTTATATTATTTGTTTACTAATAATGAAAAATAAATATGTTATTGAAATTATTGACAAAATTACAAAAATATTTCGTAAAAAGGAGAAATTGAGATGAAAAAATTAATAATACCTACTGCTAAAATCGTTGATAAGGAACTGCAAAATATTGGAGAATTACCTCCAGTTATTTATCCAATTAATGATCAAATTGTGTTTGATTATCTTTATCATCAATATAAAGACAAGGTTTCTGAAATTGATTTAATATGTTATGAAAAAAAAGAACTTGTAAAAAGTAAACTTAAATCCTTCCCTGACGATAAAATAAAAGTAATAGAATTAAGTAATATTGAAAGCCTTGGTAGAAGCATTTATGAAGGAATAAAAAATACTACCGTTCCAATAATTATAAATTTAGGGGATACAATAATAGAAGATAATTTAACTGAAGAAGATAAAGATGCCTTCTTTTATAGTGAAGAATATTTATCTCCTACTTGGACATATTTCAACATGAATGATGGAGTATTATTAGACATATATGATAAATCATTAGAAGAAAAAAAGATAAAAGGTAAAATATTCACTGGCGTTTTTCAGATACTAGATACAGTATATTTTACAAAATGTCTTGAAGATGCCTTTAATAGTGCTAATAATGATATTGGAAGCTTCTATATTGCTTTGCGCAAATATAGCGAAAAATACAGATTTAAGGCAATAAAGACAGATAATTGGTTTGATATAGGTCACTTAGATAAGTATTACAATTCAAAATTAGAAGTAAGGTCAAGAGAGTTTAATCATATTCATATTGATAAAAATAGAGGAATTTTAAAGAAATATAGTGATGACAAAGATAAATTTATTGGTGAAATTAAATGGTATTTAAAGTTACCAGCTAATTTGGAATATTCTAGGCCAAGAATATTTAACTATTCTTTATCTTACGATAATCCATATGTTGAAATGGAATACTACGCTTATCACACTGTCCACGAATTATTCTTATATGGAGATTTAAAATACAAGCAATGGGAAGACGTTTTCAAAAGAATTAAGTTTATTTGCACAGATTATGCAAAATACAAAGTTGCAGATGACAATATAATTTCTTCATTAAAAAATATGTATTTGGATAAGACTATTGAAAGATTAAATAAGTTAAGAACTGATGACAACTTCAAAATATTTTTCGATAATGAAATATATATAAATAATATTAAATACAATTCGCTTAATAACATCATTGAAAAATTAAAAGAAGTTATTCCTAAAATGTTATATAATATTGATAATTTTAATATTATTCATGGAGATTTATGTTTTGCTAATATTATGATAGATAATAATCTTTCTTTCATAAAAGTAATTGATCCAAGAGGAAAGTTTGGAAAGTATGATATTTATGGCGATGAAAGATATGAATTAGCCAAATTATTTCATAGCGTTGATGGAAAATACGATTACATTATAAAAAATATGTTTGAGATAAATCGTGAAAATAATAGAATAGATTATAAATTAAGTGAAGATAATTTGGATTTTAGTTTATATGAATTATTAATTAAAACTTTTGATATAAAAACAGAAAAATTAAAAGAGATTGAATTAATTGAATCTTTGTTATTCCTAAGCATGATACCATTACATAACGAGAGTTTAAATCATCAATTAGCCATGTTATCCACTGGAATACAAATATTAGATAGAGTAGTAGATATTAAGGAGGACTAGAGATGAAAGATTTAATATATGAAGATTACTCATTTGTGTTTGATATAGATGGAACAATTTGCCCTATCAAGAAAAAAGAAGAAAGATATGAGGATTTGGTTCCATATAATAATGTTGTTGAAAAAATAAGATATTATAAAGAAAGAGGAGCCTATATTATTTTGTTTACATCAAGAAATATGAATTCATATTCTGGAAATCTTGGTGTAATTAATAAAAAAACAGCTAAGATTATTTTAGAATGGTTAGATAAATGGGATATTCCATATGATGAAATAATATATGGAAAACCATGGCCTGGACACAAAGGATTCTATGTGGACGATAGAACGATAAGGCCAGATGAATTTCTAACAAAAAATGTGGAAGAGCTCAATAATATATGTGAGTCTTCTAGGGACCAATCAAAATAAAGTAGGAGGAATAATAATGAATGTAGTTATAACAATGGCTGGACTTGGCTCTAGGTTTCAAAAAGCTGGATATCAAGTACCAAAATTTATGATTGAAGCGAAAGGTAAGACATTATTTGAATGGTCAATGCTAAGCTTATCTGATTTCAATAAAATAGAAAATGTAAAATATATTTTTATCGTTAGAAAAGAAACAAATTCAAGTGAATTTATAAAAAATACAATGAAAAAATTTGGAGTAGATAACATAGATATAATTGAAATAGATTATTTAACAGATGGACAAGCAACAACAGCTATTTTAGCAAAACAGTTTTGGAATGAAAATGAAGAATTAGTTGTCTATAATATAGATACTTACGTTGAGCCTGATTGCATTAAATACTCTGAGATAACAGGAGATGGATTTATTCCTTGCTTTAATGCTCCTGGAGACCATTGGTCATTTGTTCGCTTAGACGAAAATGGAAATGCTGTTGAGGTAAGAGAAAAAGAGCGAATTTCTGACAATTGCACAATTGGATTATATTATTTTAAATCTTGTAAACTATACGAAGATTTATACAATGAATATTATTGTAACGACAACCACCTAGAAAAGAATGAAAAATACATTGCACCTATATATAACTATATGATTGAAAAAGGAATGCAAGTTAATATAAGTAAAATTCCATATAATAAGGTTCACGTTCTAGGAACACCAAAAGAATTAAATGATTTTCTAGTTGAGGAAAACATAAGCAATGAAAGCTAAAAAGCCAATAGTTATTATTACTTATGCCACAAGGTGGTCGTATTTTCAATGGTTTTTGTTAGGTCTTTACGAGTTAGAGAAGGCTGGGAAAATAAAATTAAGATTTAAATTATCTCCAACGAGCTATATTAGATCAAATAGATACACATACAAGATTGGACAAAAATTAAAAATATTTAAAGCTGATAGTTATAATATGTATGGCTATGTAAAGTTCGATAAAAATAATATAAAAAAATTCTGTATTGATAGTGCAGATGCACCGTATTTATTTCATTCAAAAGATTTAGATAATGTTGATTGCTACTTCAAAATGCAATGTCCAATTGATTTGGATAAAGACGGTTTTGCTCTTACAGATAAAGTAATAGTTCCTTGGCTAGATCATCTTCACGTAGAAGAAAAGAAATCAGTTTTTATAGCAAAAGCTAAGGGTGAGCGAAGAAGATGTAATAATTTTAAGAAAAATCTTCATAAAATTAAACCTTTAATGATTGGTGCTAGGCGATTAAGTGATGGTATAAGTTATCACCAATTAAAAAAAGGATATGAGAATTATCTAAAGGACCGGAATATTAATAAAACAAAAAAGGTAATGTGTTACTTTGGCGATACTAAAGGTCCAGTACCTACCAAGAATGTTATTAAACCTGATTATGATGCCGAGTCTGATATTATGGGGTTTTATGCACAAGAGTTTTCACATCCCAATGAAAAAAGGGCAAGGGTAGCTGAAATAGTTGGTAGTTTTGGAAATGATTATGATGCTCGAGTAATAAGAAATGGAAACTCCGATTCAAATCAGCAAAAAAATAAAGACTTAATTATTCCGTTAAAGGATTTTTGTGAACACATATCAAAATTCCAATATAACTGTAATGTATCAGGTTATAGACTTAGTATTCCCAATAGATTTATCGAAAGTTTTATAGTGGGTACGGGTATTATTACTGATAAGCTTTCTGTAAAATGGTATCTTCCATTTGATAAGTATGAGGTTATTGAAACTGTGAAAATGGGTTATTATAAGATAGATAGTATAGATTGGGAAAAATTTACAGAAGATGTAAAAAACATAAAAACTTCAAATCCACAAAAAGTTGTATCATGCTTTGAAGAAAAATGGAAACCTATCAAAGTAGCCGAGTATATGTTAAATGAAATATACAATGCTTAATTTTATATCAGAAAAAATTGTAAAAATACTCCAACCTTGAAATCTTAAGAGTAATAGCTATATGATGTATATAATATTTTCCATATATTTTAAGAAGTATTTCTAAAATTGATACTTTGACTTTAAATAATAATATAACAAAAATGTTATGAATATTTGAATAACTAGCAATCGGCTCATTTTTAGAATTATTATTCTACAACTCTATTCTTGCAGTCTTAACTATATTTTTGGGAAATACTTCTATAAATTTATAAAAATTTTACATTGTTAAAATGTCAATTAATGTTACAGATCTAAAATCTGAAACAAAATCTGTAAATAATTAGGAGCTTGATTCATGATGAAAAAGATAAATAAAAAAATGTTAGCAATAAGTTTGTTAATAATTGCAATATCCATATTATCAATTACGAATGGTAGCATGTGGTTTGATGAGATATGTCGTGTTGTTGATGCTATAGAAGGTAGCCTTTCCAACACAATTAAGACTGGCTTAAGTTTTGCACAACCTGGTTATCTTCTATATATGTATTTATGGGAAAGAATTACATTGGGAAATAGTATCGAATTTGTTATTAGATGTAGTAATTTAGTATTTGTACCAATCGCTATCTACTATGCATATCAAATAGTAAAAGCAAAAAAATGGAATATATGGACAATACTTTTATTCTTTATTCACCCAATGTTTGTATACTATATGAATGAAGCAACCCCATATATAATAGTATACTCATTATCACTTGCTTACACTTACTATGTATTTTTTTCTAAAGATTTTAATTCTAAGGAAAATATATTAAAAATAAATATCATATACCTATTGGGAGTATTTATACATTTTATTTTTGGATTTATTATAATTCCATATATAGTAAAATGTTTATTTGAAAATTATAAAAATAAAGCAATAATTAAAAGCCACATCATAATATTACTATTATTTTCAATAATATATGCACCCCTTTTAATCGTATATATGCTTAATTTAGTACACGTAACTACAGGTTTCGGTATAAAAAATATAGCCTATATTATATATTCATTTATAGGAATGGCAGGTGTAGGATTATCAAGAAATGATTTAAGAGCACTCAACTTTAATAAAATAAGTAATATTCAAATTATTCTACTAATTATAATGCTATTAACTTGTATATGTATATCATATCTAATTATTAAGAATATAAAGAAGATAATAAAAGCGGAGAAGATATATCTAATATGTATAATTATATATTTTGCCATAATATTTATAATAGGAGCAGCAATTCAATTTGGAGCTTATGAAAGACACTGTTACACTATATTCCCCTTGTTTCTTATCACTTTAATAGATATCACACACATTATATTAAATGATAAAAATAAAGTTTTATTTGTACTATACATCATATTACTGATATATTCATCTTTGAACATTAGATTTAACTATTACTATAGATGTGATGATTACAAGGGTGTGTACAATTATATAAAAAGTAATAAAGAAAATATTGACTATCTAATAGTGAATTACAATACAGATATATATGATATATCTTATGTCTATGATAAAAAACATATTCTAAAAGCTCGTAAAGACAATAAGTTAATGAAAGAATTTGAAAAAAGAAAAGATGCAACATTAATTTTATTTGAGAAAAATAGTAGTGAATATATATTTAGTTTTTATGATAATAAAGCTAGTTATAAAATAGATGACCAATTTAACTCATTTAAAATAATTAAACACAACAAACAGTAAATAATTAAAAATTAGAGAAAAATTAATTAAAGAAACCATTTCAAAAGCACAAGGGGAAAATTTAAATTCTTATAATTTGAATTATAAAAAATGAAGTTATATTCTATATTAAAAGAAATTATCCTAAAAGTAGTATTATACTAGCATTTATAAAATAGTCTTATTTAATAGTTTATTGATTTTATACATTTTACTATTATATGTTTTAAAATAGGAGGCTACATAATATGAGTTTAGATGAAAAACGCAAATTAGTTGAAATAGATAAAAAGTATACACATAAATCCATAAAGAACATACCAAGTTTAGACATTGCAAAGTTTTTAATGGCAATTATGGTAGTAGCAATTCATACTGAACCATTAATTGAATTTAGCAATATTAACAATATATATATATATAAATTATCTAAAATCTTTGAAGCAACAGCGGTACCTTTCTTCTCTATAACCAGCGCATATTTATTATATTCAAAATATCGTAAAAATAATAATGATATTTCAGTTATAAAAGAATATTTAATTAAGATGACTAAATTATATATTATATGGAGTTTGATTTATTTACCATTTGCAATATATGAATATTCAACTGGTTCAAAATCTTTAATAGCTAATACAATTATATATATAAGAAATTTTATTACAACAGGTCAGCATTATTATTCATGGCCACTATGGTATCTTTTATCTTCTATATATAGTATTTTTCTAAGCTACATCATTATAAAAAGAAAACAGTTGAAAAATACCACTCAAAAACTTTTACTTATAGGGATTTTATTTTTTCTTTTAGGAGAGTTGGTTGATTATCTTATAACAAATATTTCATCTTTTCAAGGAAATAGTGCCTTATACCATATTACTTTAATTATTAAATATACATTCGTAAATGGAAAATTATTAAAAAATTTTATATATTTTCCTATTGGGATGATTTTAACTAACTTTAATATTCAGCCCAAAAAAATACTATTAATTTTAAGTGTTACTATATTTGTGTTCTTTTCATATTATACAAATTTTTCATTTTTGATTGTTATAATATCTACACTTATATTCTTGATAATTATTAATACTAAACTAAAAACACGAATAATGTATAAATATTTAAGAAGATCGAGTATTATTATATATTTTACCCATATGATATTTTTCTTTATCTGGTCTATGATAGTTGGAACAGAAAACTGTTGTGGAATTGCCGGTTTTATTTTTACCATACTTGGAAGTATAACTTTATCAATTATAATTTGCAATATAGATTGTAATAGTAAAAACAGGTTGTTACATTTATTAAATTTATGATTGAATAATAAGAATGAGTTGTATAAAAAGAACTACTCAAAAAGTATTAAAGAATAAAACTTATATTTAGATTTTTGGATTATTATATAATTAAAACCAATCAAATATATTTTATAAGATTATTAAAAATATTATCATGACATTCAAAGTAAGAATATAAAAACATTTAAGTCTTATAAAAAGAAACAAAAAGCGCAACAACACTGATAATTGTCTTTCTTTAATTGTCTGTATGAAAAGAAATTTAGTATATAACAAATTATTTAAATTAATAATATTACAGTAATAATTAATCAAAAGAGGTGATATAGTCTGAAAAAAGCATTAATAATAATTATTATTGGATGGTTAACACTAATTTTTCTCTTATCTAATCAAAATAATTTAGAGTCCAATAAATTAAGCACTAATGTAGTAACCAATTCTATTTACAATATATCTTCACTTTTTAATATAAGTATAAGCAAGCAAACTATTAATAATAAGGTGGAAAATAATCTATTATATTTTAGAAAATTAGCCCATATGTTTGAATATTTTATATTAGAAACATTACTACTGATATTATTACATTATAATAATAAACTACATAAAAAAACATATATATTTACCATTATTTTGTGTACCTTAGTAGCTATAACTGATGAGTTACATCAATTGTTTATATCAGGAAGAAGTAGTAGACCAATAGATGTGTTTATAGATTCAATTGGAGCTATAATAGCTGTGACTTTATATCATAAGTTGACTACAAAAAAGCATGTCAAGGCTAATTTAGATTAGGCTATTTTTTAGAAAACTTTTAAAATAAAACATATAATTTATTAAGCCCTTTTAGTTTATTATTCAGAAAATAAAAAGTATTTATTACACTAAAATATTTTGAATAGATACCTAAATTACTTAAAAAACCGACAAAAATTGTCTAATATGTTTACAATCATAATTTCCTTTTGTTACAATCGAAGTATAGAAAGGAATTAATCAATCATAAAATTAACTGAAACATTTAAACAGATTGATTATACAAGTATTTATATATGAGTAGTTATGAACAAAAATTAAAATTAATAGTATTAAAAAGTGCTTTAGAATTAGGTGATAAAATAGATAGTCACCTAGGAAAGTTATACGATACAAGTGAAACCTTTATTGTTCCTTCGCGTGAAACATGGTTTAATGATGGTCACGGTAAGGTTGAATTAATGGACTCTATTCGTGATAAGGATGTTTATATTTTAACTGATATAGGTAATTATGCAATGGAGTATGAAATGCATGGTTTTATCAATCATACCTCACCTAATGACTTGGCAGCTCAATTAAAAGACACAATTGGTGCCTGTAAATGTCATACAGATAGATTATCAATCATCATGCCACTACTATATGCTGGAAGACAACATAGAAGAATTGGTCGAGAAGCTTTAACCTGTGCCACTTTTCTCCACGAATTAGATAGAGATTCCAGAGTTAATCGTTTAATAACCTTTGACGCACATGATGAAGGAGTCCAACAAGCTCTATTCCAAACAGAATTTGATAATTTTTTTGCTACTAATGTTATTCTTGAACAATTTATCAACAATACAGATATTGAAACTTTAAAAAATATCGTCTTTGTTGCCCCAGACTTTGGTGCTACTGGACGTATGAATTTTTACCTAAACTCATTTAATAGTGAATTCATCACTAAAGATGCAGGAAGTTTCTACAAAAGAAGAGACTATAACACTATAATTGATGGTAAAAATCCTATTATAGAACATTCCTATTCAGGAAATGAAAATATCAAAGGAACAACTGCTATCGTAGTAGATGACATGATAGCATCAGGTGGCTCCATGTTTGATGTTATTGATGAATTGAAGAAAAAAAAAGTAGAACATATTTACTTAATAAGCACCTTTTCCTTATTCACTAAGGGTATTGATAAATTTAGAGAATATTACGACAAAAAGATGTTTGATGGGATTTACACAACTAATTTAAGTTATATTGATGAACAATATAAAAAAGAGGAATGGTTAAACGTTGTAGATTGTTCTGAATATATAGCCAAAATAATATATAATTTAAATCATAGTATGAGTATTACAGAACTATTAAGAGACAAGAGTTATCCTTCAAAAATACTTGCTAAAAAATTTAATCAGAATAAATAACTAAAGGCAGTTCATTCTGTCTTTTTATATTAAGAATTTATTTAAAGGAATTTATTACATTTCCCTTCAAAGCGTTTAATCGAACAACACATAAAAGATTTAGCACGTCAATAAGTAAAACAGTTGATAAATTATGCTATTAAGTAGAGAAGAGTAAATTAAACTCATTATCCAAATTGTAGTGAGCAGACCTTTGCCAACCAATAATTGTTATTTACATTATCCCATAATTTCCCATAATTGATTGATAATTATTTGACAATTTTTTTCTATACTTAAAATGTAAAAAGGAGGAGATGCCCATAAGGTTAGAAAAAAATATCAAATAATGTTATACTACTATTGGTGGTGATAATATGTACACGATATGTCTAGTTGAAGATGAAAAAAATCTTTCTGATATAGTAAAAGTATATCTAGAAAAGGCTAACTACAAAGTAATAACTTTCTACAAAGGAGAAGATGCCATCGATTATATTGGCAACAACGTAGATATCTGGATTCTAGATATTATGTTAGCTGATGATGTTAGCGGATACGATATCATTAAAAAAATAAGAGCACAAGACCAAAGTGTACCCGTTATATTTACATCAGCAAGAGATCAAGAAATAGATAAAATATTAGGACTTGAACTAGGAAGCGATGACTATATTACAAAACCCTATTCCAGTAAAGAACTTGTTTTAAGAGTAAATAATATTATTAAAAGAGTTTATAAAAATGATGAAAATAAGATAAAGTATGCTTGTTATGAAATAGACTTAGAAAAAAGAACTATTTCCAAAGATAATAAAGAATTAAAGCTTACTACACTAGAATTTAATTTGCTTGTCTTATTATTACAAAATATTAACAAAGGTTTTTCCAGAGATGAAATTCTTAACCAAATATGGGGAGATGATTATTTTGGAACAGATCGCGTTGTCGACGATTTAATACGAAGGTTAAGAAAGAAAATGCCTAAATTAAATATCAATGCTATTTATGGATACGGATACAGATTATCATGACAACCCAAAAACAAACTCTCGGTAAACAATTAATTTTAATCATTATCTTAGTTTTCTCAATTGCCTTTATCTGCTTAGGCGTAGTTCTTCCCAAGACACTAATTCCTTTAGCAGAAAATAATGTTTACAATTATCTTAGTGAACCACTAAAACTTATGCAATCAAACTTTGATAAAGATTTTAAATCGTCAGAAATAGCATATTTATACATCATTAATGATGTAATATCTCAAAGTGATAACCTAGAAGAAGTAATGGGTTTTGATAAACCCCTTATCATACTTGCCAAAACGAAAGACCACACCTACGGCAAATTTACTTATAAACATCACATATACTATTATTATACTGTGAAAACTGCTCAAGTCACCAAAATAGCTTTAACGAATGATAATTATATCAATAAAACAAAAAAAGAAATATTAAATGCAATTTTACCAATAGTTTTAGGAACTCTTTTCCTCGTAGGACTAATCTTAGTTATTTGGAGTTCTATTATAATATATAAAGTAGACAAACTAAAAGCTAAAATAGATAATATTGACAATCCTAAGTATAATCATAAAATAGATTTTAAAGCGGATGATGAATTAAGATCTTTAGAATATGCCATAGAAGATATGCGTATATCTATAAAAAACCAAGAAGAATATCGCAATCAAATGTATCAAAATATATCACATGATTTTAAAACACCTCTTACTGTCATAAAATCATATATAGAAGCTGTTCACGATGAAGTAGAAGACAAAAACAAAGCTTTACAAATAATAGAGGAACAGACCGAAAAATTAGAAACTAAAGTACACTCACTTCTTTACTTAAATAAATTAGATTATCTTAAAGATAGTAAAATAGAAATTGTAAAGGTAGATATGGAAAAGATTCTAAATGATGAAATAGAAAAATTTAAATGGAAAAGAAAGGATATAAGCTTCATTTTAGAATATGATCATAAATCTATGTTTTATGGAACAGTAGAACACTGGGAAACTATTTTAGATAATCTTCTAAATAACTTTATGCGATATGCAAATACTACTATTAAGATTACTGTAAAACAAAATAAGTTAATTCTATTTAATGATGGATCAAATATTGATAATGATTTACTTGAAGGAATTTTTACTCCTTTCCGTAAAGGAATCAAAGGCGAATTTGGTCTAGGTCTATCTATTGTAAAAAAGACTTTATCAATACTTGGATATAATATTTCTATAAAAAATGAGAAGAAAGGAGTTTCTTTCATAATAATTAGGAACCAAAGTAAATAGTTGGTTTCTTTTTTCTATTATTGCCGATAATATAAATGGTGATAAAATGAAAATACTAATAACAGGAGCTACCTCTGGTATTGCTTATGATACTGCTTTAGAACTTGCCAAACGTGGACATATTATTTATTTATGTTGTCATCATCATGAAGAAAAAGAAAATATTATAGCTAAAATAAAACCTTACAATACCAATATTTTTGTTTATAAAGTTGATGTCGTAAATGATGATGATTTAAAAATATTAGATACTCTTGAGTATGATATAATTTGGTCACATGCTGGTATTGGGTTAGGTGGAGCACTATTAGCGCTTAAAGAAAATACTCTTGAGCAAAACTTCAAGGTAAATGTTTTTCAAAATTTAAAGATAATAACTAAAGCTTATAATAATATGATAAAACGAAATATAGCGGGTAAAATATTTGTAACTAGTTCACTAGCTGGCTACCTAACATTAGAATATCTCGGCTCTTATACATCCAGTAAAATAGCGTTAAGCCAGATATGTTATACTATTCATAAAGAGTTAACTCTAACAAACAGCAATATATCCCTAACATTAATAGAACCAGGCGCCTATCATACTGGTTTTAATCAAGTAATGATTGATAATAAATTCAAGTATTCAACCGATAATAATATTTTTAAAGAGTATCAAGAAGAAGTGACTACCAAACAGCACAACTTATTTAATCTTATTGAAAAGAAGAATTACCATGACCTTATAACAGCTATCATAAAAGAAATGGAAAAAGAAAAACCAAAGTTTAGAATTAGAAAGCCTTTAATTCAAAGCATTATGACAAAATTATATCTACTTATTTTTAGATAATGCCCTAAAATTACTATTATAGTATTACAATAATAGTCCAGATAAATCAGCTATTATTTTAGATACCATATTTTCACGATATGAAAATTTTAAACATTAAGTTGAAATTGGATAAAGGAAAAAGATTATTTCAAGTTTTAGATATGCTTACTTGTATTGATAAATATGATTATAAATATAAAAATAGAATATCTTTTACCAAATTTATACTAAATATACTTAAAATATAAAAGTTTTTCAAAACTTAAACTTAACATAAAGTTAACCTGCATTAGCCTTGTCAGATTATGGGGATTAGCATGTGAATTTTAGGTAAAAATGTTACATAGGTTGGTAGTCAATTTTAAGTGAAAATGTTACATGTAAAATTGCACAT
>CANRBB010000004.1 GCA_947628745.1 uncultured Bacilli bacterium
CTTCTCTAACACTTCGTCGATACCTACGCATGTATTGGACTTTCACCAACTAGATATATGCCATGCACGGCACACTTAAAAAACTGTGAGTCATTTAAAGACTTACAGTTTTTTTAATCTATAACTTCAATTTTCATAAAGTTAGTAGTTTTAGCACCTGTATTAGGGAAACCACCAGTGATAATAATCTTATCACCTTTATCTAATTTCATGATTTGTTTTGCTTGTTTAACAGCATCTGCAACTAACTCATCAGTTGACGCATACTCTCCTGTAACTACTGGATAAACTCCCCAGTTTAACACTAGTTTGCGAGCTACTCTTTCGTCTGGAACAGCTGCGATGATAGTGGCATCTGGTTTTAGATTACTTATTTTTTGAGCTGTGAAACCACTCATTGTTGCTGCAACAATAGCTTTAACCTCTAAGTCTTCAGCAGCTTTTACAACACTGTGTGCAATTAAATCATGTATATCATGGTCTCTTTTTACATTATAATTAGTACTATATTCGTCAAAATGTTCTTCTGCAACATCAGCAACTTCACCTAAATATTGAGAGGCAAGATCTGGATGAGCACCAATAGTGGTTTCGTCACTTAACCATACAGCATCAGCGCCATCAAATACTGCTGTTGAGATATCAGTTAATTCTGCCTTTGTTGGACGAGAATTTTGACACATACTCTTTAACATTTCAGTTGCGACAATACAAAACTTACCTTTTTCATGACATTTTCTCAAGATTTCTTTCTGTAATACTGGTACTTGGACAAATGGAACTTCAACACTTAAATCGCCTCTAGCTACAATTATTCCATCTGTTTCATCGATAATTTCATCGATATTTTCAATGGCTTTGGCAGTTTCAATTTTAGATAAAATAGGCATATCTTTTCTACCATATTTTTCTAGTAATTTTCTAGCAGCCCTAACATCATCGGCACATGATACGAATGATATACCAAGGAAATCTCCATCATGTTGGCAAGCATATTCGATATCCTTTTCATCATCTTCGGAAACAAAAGGAATATTTAAGTCTACCCCCGGAATATTTACCCCACGTTTACTCTTTAATAGGGCATCGTCTAGTATTTTACAAGTTACTCCGTCGTTTTCGACTGATATTACTTCAAGTCTAACAAAGCCATCATTAAGAAGAATGGTAGTGCCTACTTTAATATTGTCAATTACTTCTGGATAGTTAAAACTAATTCTTTCACTGTTACCCAATACTTGTTCTTTTACTATTCTAATAGTATTACCAGCTTTGAAATCTATATAATCATTCTCAAAAATGCAAGTTCTTAGATCTGGTCCTTTGGTGTCAAATAGTATAGCAATATTAGCGCCTAATTCTTCACGCGCTCTTTTTGCTAGATTTTCATCGATTAGTTTTTCTTCTGGTGTTGCATGTGAAAAATTAATACGGATTGTGTTCATTCCATTGGCAACCAATTTTTTAAAAACTTCCCAGTCTTGTGTTGCTGGGCCTATGCCACAAATCATTTTTGTTTTTCTCATTATTATTACACTCCTTTTCGACAATTCCAATTATACTACAACAAACTAATATTTGTAAATATTAACTTTAAGTTATAATTAGTTGTGATTTTGTTTTAATATTACTTTTGACATTTTTTACAATAATAGGTTCCTCGGCCATTAATTTTAACGTTAATAATTTCACTAGAGCAAATTGGGCATTTGCCTTTCTTTTTTCCATGAACATTTAATTCATTTTGAAATAAACCATGAACCCCCTCACTAGATGTAAAACTTTTAATAGTAGTTCCTCCTAATGCTATGGCCCTTTCTAGAACAATTTTAGTATTTCTAACAATCTCGTTACAGTCCTTTAAAGTTAAATCGCAGGACTTTTTAAAAGGAGATATATGACTTAAGAATAATATTTCATCATCATATATATTACCAATACCAGTAATGATTGTTTGATCTAACAAAGTTGTTTTAATAGGTAAAGATTTTTTCTTCAATTTTTGCTTAAGATAGGTGCCATCTAATCTTTTATCGTCATATTCATAGCCTAGCTCACAAAGTGGTGCTACCTCATAAGCGTTGTGCTTATCTAGTAAATACATTTTTCCAAATTTTCTTACATCATGATAACGCATTTCTTCGTTATCTGAAAAAGTAAAGACAATATGCTCATGCTTTTCAAGTGGGTCATCTTGGTTCCTGAAAAAGAATTTTCCCTCCATTCTTAAATGAATAAGTAGTAGATAGGACTCAAGTACTATAACTATGAACTTACCTCTAGTTTTGATGTCTAATATCTTTTGATTTATTATATTTGTTTTGAATTCTTTAACGCTAGGTGTTGCAATAATATTATCCCAGTATACATCTACTGATGAAATAGTTCGCCCAATAATTTTTTTGGATAAGGCTTTAGCTACGGTTATTACTTCTGGTTTCTCTGGCATAATTTTTCTCCTTTACTTTGCATCATACCACGTTTTGCCTGTAGATATTTCTACTTTTAGTGGCACTGATAATTTGTAAACATTTTCCATTAAGTTTCTTACTATTTCCTCTACTTCTTCTTTTTCTTCTATTAATACATTAAAGATTAGTTCATCGTGTACTTGAATTAACATTTTACTTTTTAATTTTCTCTTATTAAATTCATTATAAATATCTATCATCGCTTTCTTAAGGATATCTGCTGAACTTCCTTGTATAGGGGTATTTAGTGCGATACGTTCACCTTGTGTTCTTACCATATAATTGCTAGATTGCAATTCACTAATAACGCGGCGTCGATTCATAATTGTCGTTACGTAACCATCCTGATAAGCTTTTTCTTTTTCTCTGTCCATATAATCTTTAACACCATTGTAACTATTCAAGTATTTTTCTAAAAACTCCTTGGCTTCTTTAACATTTATTTTTAAATCTTCACTTAAGCCGAAAGAACTGATACCATAAAGTATGCCAAAATTTACAGCTTTTGCTGTACGTCGCATATTTGGTGTTACTTCGTTTTCTTTGACATTATATATTTCTGCTGCCGTCTCAGTATGGATATCTTTGTCATTTATAAAAGCCTGCCTAAGGGCATCTACTCCCGACATATGAGCAAACATTCTTAATTCTACTTGTGAATAATCACTAGATAATAAGACTGAGTTTTCTTCAGCGACGAAAGCTTTTCTGACTAATTTACCATAATCATCTCTGATAGGAATATTTTGCAAATTTGGTCTTACGCTTGATAGTCTTCCAGTTCTTGTCAAAGTTTGATTAAATACTGTGTGAATTTTGCCATCTTCTTTAATTTCAAGTTTTAAACCCTCAGCATAATTAGTATATAGTTTTGTCACCATGCGATAATCAAGAATTTTTTCGACGATAGGATGATAAGATATAACTTTGTCTAGCACATCTTTACTAGTAGAATAATTTTTGCTACTAGACATTCTTTTTGGATAAGGTATTTGTAATTTCTCAAATAAGATTATGCCTAATTGTTTTGGAGACATGATATTAAATGATTCCTGGGCATATTCATAAATCTCTTTTTGAAGAAGGTCTATTTTTTTATTTAATTCTGTGCTTAGTTCTTCAAGATATTTATCATTTACTTTTATACCTTCTAATTCCATATCTGCTAAAACATTAGCAAGGGGCATTTCTATTTCTTCAAACAATTTTAATTCATCGTAATCTTTAATTCCTTGTAGAAGTTTATCCCTTGTTTCATAAATAAAAGTGGTTTTATCACAAATAATTTTTTTTAGTTGTTCTTCATCTAAAAGTTTTATTCTCTTGTCACTACCAAAAGTCTCTTCATATGATGGGATTTGATATTTAAAGGCTCTGGCTAAGTAAGATATATCATCTTTCACAACATAATCTAGTAAATAGGCTGCAATCATAGTATCAAAAGAGTTATTTTCTATTTTGATATTGAAATTTTTCTTTAAAAAGACAATATTTTTTTTAACATCGTAGGTATACTTTGGAGAATTAGAATTAAAGATTTCCAAATTATTTTTAATCTCTTCGGCATTTAAATAATAGATGTTATGTCCATCACAAATACCCATACCTAAAGCATTAGCACCATAATAGTTGATATCATCTAATTCCAAATAGTAACTAAATTCTTTAGTGGGGTCAAATTCTTTGATGTCGGCCAATTGATATTTAGGGTGTTCATTTACTGCTTTTTCTTGAATTTCTATGTCGAATAAATCATATTTTTTTATTAAAGACTTAAATTCTAATTCACGTAGAAGAGTGGCAAAACGTTCTTTATTTATGCCTTTGTACTTTAAATCTTCTAAGGAAAAATCGAGAGGAACTTCACGATAAATTGTTGCTATCTCATAACTCATGTAAGCACTGTCTTTTCCATCTAACAATTTTTCCTTTGTCTTACCAGATATTTCGTCGATATTATTATATAGGTTATCAAGGGTATGATAGGTACTAATTAATTTTATGGCCGTCTTCTCACCGATACCTTTTACACCTGGAATGTTGTCACTACTATCGCCCATTAGCGCTTTTAAGTCGATCATGTGGATAGGTTCTGTTTGATATACTTCATAAAACTTGTCCTCAGTCATTTTAATATAATCGTCTTTTTTTAGGAGCTTAACGTCTACTTCTTTTGTTATAAGTTGTAGTAAATCTTTATCACTACTAACGATAGTCGCAACGAATTCATCTTCCTCGTCAACCATTTTGGCAAGAGTTCCTATGATATCATCTGCCTCAAAGTTTTCTATTTCATAGCGAAAAATACCCATCGCATCTAATATTTCTTTAGCTTTAGGGAATTGTAGTTTTAAATCTTCAGGCATTTCTAGACGCCCAGCTTTATAAAAATCATATTTGGTATGGCGAAAGGTTTTGCCTTTATCGAAGGCTACTAATATATACTCTGGCTTTTCCTCTTCTAATATTTTATTAATCATGTTAATAAAACTATATATGGCATTCGTAGGAAAACCGGATGAATTTTTCATGATATTACCTGTATAACTACTAGTAGCATAGTAACTTCTAAATAATAAATTATTGCCATCCACAAGAATTACTTTTTTCATATCTTAATGTCGAGGTATCCCGACTGCACCTTCTTTCAATATAAAGTTAAAAAGTTTAGTCTAAATTTCTATAATTTTAGTTATTCTACATATATAACATATATAATGTAGCGTCAAAAATATTATAGCATGTCTTACTAAACTTTGGATAGTTATTATTTTATCAAGGCATAAGAGCCATTATGATTTCTATATACATCTTGTTTTTCCAGATTCATAATTCTATTACTCATCAAGAGTACCAAAATTAGTAATATTGCGTAAACACTTATTAAGCATAATCCTTTCTTTATAAAATTTGTCATTGTAAATCACTCCTCTCTTATTACACTTCAATTATACTTAATACATTTGTTCGCGTCAATAGTTTTTTAAACATTTGTTTGACATTTTACAATATTCGTGTTAACATGGTCTTATACGAGGAGGTAGATTATGGAAAAGTTAACCGAAAGTCAGTATAATATTTTACAAGTTCTAAAAAAGTTAATAGCAGAGAAAGGATTCCCACCTACTGTTAGAGAGATTGGAGAAAGAGCCAATTTATCATCCCCTGCTACAACCCACTTTCACCTTAATAAATTAGCTGAAAAAGGATATATTGAGAAAGGCGATGGCAAAAATAGAACCATTAAGTTACTTGTTGAAAATGAATTTCTAAATAAGGATGATGATGTAATTGAAGTGCCTCTTCTTGGTAAAGTCACAGCTGGTTCGCCTATTGAAGCGATAGAGATGCCTAACCAATTTTTCCCTTTACCAGCCAATATTATAAGTGGAAAAAAAGAAGTATTTACTCTTAATGTAAGTGGCGAAAGCATGATTAATGTAGGTATTTACGATGGTGATGTGTTAATAGTTGAAAGGTGCGATACAGCTAAAAATGGTGATACAGTGGTGGCAATGAATGATAACAATGAGGTTACAGTTAAGACATTTTATAAAGAAAATGGTTATTTCAGATTGCAACCAGAAAATGATACAATGCAACCTATTATTCTAAAAAAAGTCACTATATTAGGTAAAGCAATTGGTCTTTATAGAAAATTTTAAAAAGAGCGTTTCAGCTCTTTTTAAATTTACTTCTAACTTTGTTAAATCTTTTAGCAGAATAATTTTGATCTAAAAGTTGTTTATATGGTTGATCATATATAAATTGATCTTTATAAAACTCCAGTACAATATCTTTTAAAAATGTATGGTTATATGCAACATAGTATAAAACATCTGTAATTTCCCAATTTTCAATCATATTAATTAACTCTTTTGATAAATTATTTTTCATAAACAATCCTGCTGGCCCTGCCATTTTATTCTTATAATAATTATTAAGTAAGGGTAACATTATGTCAATATAATTATCAATATCACTATTAAATAGATTTAAAAGCAAGAAGACTGCTACTTGTATATTTTCAATTACAATATTTGGAGGTTGGAAGGATGCACCACGGGATAAAATTCCAGTAATATTATTGACAGTATAAGGTTTCGTATAATATATTTTGTCAATAATATGAGAGGGAAAGATGGTGCTCAGGTACTTATCCTCGCTAGTAGTTTTAAGGTAGATCTTCCTTTTGGCAAAATAATCTAAATCATTATAATACAGGAAACCATTCACTAAATTTAGTAAATGTCGTTCATCTGTTTTATAAAGTGCGATTATTTCTTGGGGTGTTCTAATATTAGTTTTAAGCTTTTCATAAAGATTATTAGTAGATGAAGGTGATTTATCAGTGCAATTTAGTAACATAAGCGTATCATGATATAGTAGTTGGAGAAGCATTTGGCAAGACTTTGGTTCTTGTTCTTGTAAAGTTTTGATAGTGTTAACTAATACGCTTAAATATTCTATTTGGAAATTCTTTAAACTATGTTTATTATTACTTAAAGAATAATTATCTTTTTCTAACTCTATATACTTATTAATAAGGCGTTTTTGTAATTTTTTTATACTTTCACATATTGGTTCTCTGATTTCGTTTACATAATTGTAAAAATAAAATTTACTATTGTTATTCATAACTTCACCTCATTTTTCTATTCGGTCTCAGTCTTTGAAATTAGTTTCTTAATAATATAGCTAGCAATTAGAAGTCCTGCACTGGGTGGCACAAAAGAATTTGAAGGTATAACATCCTCTATCTTATGATGAGGTATTTCCTTACTGCACATAACCATTAATTTTTTGTTTATATGGTTATCCCTTAAATATTTTCTGATTTTTTTAGCAAGAGGGTCCCCTTTTGTTTTAGTAATGTCAGTAATTTCTAAGTCCTCTGGATTTTCTCTATTTCCTGTACCCATACTGGAAATAATATTAAAGTTATTTAAGAGAGCATATTCAATAATTTTCTCTTTGGTTTTTACAGTATCACAACAATCAGCTATATAGTCTACTTTATATTTAAATAATTCTTGGTAATTTTCAACTGTTATATATTCATTAATAGTTATTACTTTACAATGAGGGTTTATTAATTTAATTCTTTCTTTAAAGCATTCAGTTTTTAGGCGATTTAGAGTATTATCTAAGGCTATAATTTGCCTATTTATATTGCTTTCTTCAACCGTGTCATAATCTACCAAAATTAATGTACCAATATTTGAGCGAGCTAGAGCCTCGACAACGTATCCTCCTACTCCACCTATTCCTATAATCATGACGCATTTACCACTCATAGCGTCAACTTTTTTATCGCCATAAAGTTTAGCTAGTCTTGAGAAACGATTACTCACCATTTTTGTTTATCTTCTTTACTTTAGAATTATGGATGAGATTTAGTGGTGTATTATTTAAAGATTTATTTAAAGATTGTAGTTTGGCATACTCTTGCTGATTATCTTTAGCTAGTTTATAGAAGCTGTTTAAACTCTTATAGTCCTTGGTATTAATCTCTCGAAAGAAGTTTAAAATTTGCTCAAATTTTTCTTGTTCAATGATTGAGCCTTTGATTATTTCAAAATCTACATAGTTAAATAATGGCAAAGTCTTGAAAAGTAATAATAAGTTATTATCATTTACATATTTATTTACATCCATATATTTCATATTAGTCGAAGCAAAACTCATTTTATCTAATTTTTCCTGAGTTAAATCTTCTAGAACCCTTAATTTTTTGAAATCTAAATACCTATTTTTATTATTATCATCTTCATTTTTTAAATCTAAAATCAATGCCCCTAACAATTGGTCAAGATTTTCACTAACTTTATCTGGAATATTTACTTCATATATGTCATATAAGCCTGTATTTATATCCATTTTTGTAGTAACAATGACATTGCTTTTTGTTGTTTTTAAAGAGTTTCTGATAAACTCCATAACATTTTGTGGAGTTGACACAGTATTTTTATAAGCTGATTCTGAAAACTTATGATTGGAAACAAAGATTTCACTAGGGCCAATATTAAAGTGTGAAACATGTTGGGCAATCTTGTTGGCTGTTTTAAGTTTAACTCTTACATTTATAATTCTCTCACGATTTAAAATAGGAAAGATTAGCATAGTTAGTCACCTCAATATTGGTTATTATATCATATAATGTTCTAAATAGCAAAAAAAATGCCAAAGGAGCGGTCTTGGCATAACGATAAAACCTGCTCTTATATACAGGTGGGTACTTTTAGTTTACCTTTAGGATTCCCATATGTAATGGGCATTCAACACCAGTAAACTTTCAAAGCTCCCTTATCGTTTCTTTAGTCGGTTTTATGATTGCTAGTATCGCATCCTTTAGACAATTATAGTGTATCATTTAAAACACTATTATTCAAGTATTCTGCCAAAACTTTACTAATTTTGACAAAACAAAATATTGCCAGTTTTATAATCAAGCATACATTATTATAGGTGATGGTAGATGTATTATATAAATAAAGACTTCAATATGTATTATGAGATACATGGAAGTGGTAAAAAAAGTATTGTAATTTTGCCTGGTTGGGGCAATACTAGAGAAACTTTTGAACTATTCATAAACTATTTTAGGGAAAAATATAGAATAATTATTATCGATTATCCTGGTTTTGGTAAGAGTAGCTTCCCTAAAAGAGATTTAGATATAAATGATTATGCACAATTAATCAAAGAGTTTTTGGAAGATTTAGGTATATTTAATCCAATAATAATAGCTCATTCCTTTGGTGGTAGAATTGCCACACTACTGTCATCAAAGTATCATATTAAAATAGAAAAAATGGTTTTTATGGATGTTGCAGGACTTAGGAGAAAGAGTCTAAAGCGTTGGTTTAAAGTTAAAATATACAAAATCAAGAAATTTTTAATTAAAACTTTTGTTAAAAAGCAACAAGAAAAGCATTTGGAGAAGCTGAGAAAAAAGTATGGTTCTTCAGATTATAATAGTTTAACTGATGAAATGGCGAAAACTTTCTCTAATATAGTTAACGAAGATTTACGTAAATATATTCCTAATATTAAAGAAGAATTATTACTACTTTGGGGAATGAATGATTGTGATACCCCACTAAAGGATGGATATTATTTTAATAAAAAGGTAGACAATAGTGCTCTTATTATTTTCCCGAGGGGAACACACTTTGTATATTTGGAATATCCTTGTACAGTTTGTAAAATAATTGAAAGTTTTGTAGAAAATTAAAAAGTTGCTACAAAATAGTGAGCAACTTTTAATATTGGATACCCCAAATGACATGATATTGTGCTTTTTCACCACAGCAGACACATTTATCATCTATTTTTTCTCCATCCTCGAGTATACATCTTGATTTACAACCTTTAATATTTTTGATTTTTTCTTCGCACTCATCTTTTCCACACCACATGGCATGAATAAAACCTGGTTGAGTATTTAATATGTTTTCCATTTCAGTTAAATTGTGAGCCACGTAGGTTAATTCGTTTCTTCTTTTTAATGCTCTTTGATACATATCTTCGCCTATTTGCTTTAATAATTTGGAAACGCAATCAACAATATTTATATCTAGACTTTCTTCTATTTTCTCTCTAGTATCACGACGAACTAGAACTATTTTTCCAGCATCCAAATCACGCTTTCCAACTTCAATTCTTATGGGAATTCCATTTACTTCTGCTTCAGCGAATTTAAAGCCTGGCGACTTATTACTATTATCAATATATGTATCAATATGTGCCTTTTCTAATTCTTCTTTGTATTTTTCAGTGAGTGAAGTTATTTCATCACTATTACCAATTGGAACAATTACTACTTGTTTAGGTGCAATTTTAGGAGGTAGGACTAAACCGTAGTTATCACTATGAACCATAATTAAAGCTCCTATCATTCTAGTAGTAGTTCCCCATGAAGTTTGGTAAGCATACTCTTCTTTATTCTCTCGATTGGTAAATTTTACGTTATAGGCTTTGGAAAAACGTTGCCCAAAGTAGTGAGAAGTTCCCGATTGTAGCGTAATGCCATTATACATTAAAGCTTCGTTTGTTAATGTATATTCTGCACCTGAAAACTTTTCTTTTTCTGTTTTTTTACCTTTTATAGACGGAATTAATAACACGTCATTGTGGAAACGATGATAGACATCTATCATGTTCAAAGTTTCTTCTTCGGCTTCTTGTTTTGTCTCATGAATAGTGTGGCCCTCTTGCCATAAAAATTCGCGACTTCTTAAAAAAGGTCTTGTTTCTTTTTCCCAGCGAAGAACATTACACCACTGATTATATAGCATAGGCAAATCGCGATAAGACTTAACGTGTTGTTGATAATAATCACAAAAAAGAGTTTCACTGGTTGGTCTAATACATAATTTTTCTTCTAGTTCTTTATTACCGCCAGAAGTAACCCATGCAACTTCAGGAGAAAAGCCATTAACAAGCTCTTTTTCTTTGTTCAAAAGGTTTTCAGGTATCAAAAGTGGCATTTGACAATTAACATGTCCTAGTTTTTTAAACTCTTGGTCTAAAATACTTTGCATCTTTTCCCAGATAGCATAACCATTGGGTTCTATTACAATGCACCCTTTAACAGATGAATAGTCAGCTAGTTTAGCTGCTTTTATGATATCTGTATACCATTTAGCGAAATCTACTTCTCTTGGTGTTATCTTTTTATTATCTTTTTCCATACTAACCATTCAATCCTCTCATAATAAAGTCATGTATTGCCTATGTAAGACTTTATAACTTCATAATTTTTTACTTTTTATTTTTATATTTTTATTCGTTCAAAAAACACATAGTCATGAAAATTTAAATTTATTCACAACTATAAAAATTTTAATTTGCTCAGACTATCTTTTCTTCTTCAAAAAGAAATTTACATGTATTTACTCATTGATTTCATCATCTGATTTATTTGTTTTTGGTTTGGTTTTCTACCCATTTGAGCCATTAAATCTTTAATCATAGCTTCATTGATTGGGGGATTCTTTTTTAAATATTTTTTCATAACAGTACGGGCAATAAAAAATCCAATAATTGCTCCTATAATTAATCCTGCTAACACTAATAATATATCATGTACTGGATTCATGTGTTCATCTCCTTTGTCTATTTTATTCTACTAAATTTTTTAGTATTCGTAAAGTTTTTATTGCTATTTTGTTATTAAGTGGTATAGATGGCGGAGATATTGGGAAGTGTTTTGACATATTTTATTAATTATAGATAACATGGTTTTTAAGTGTTTTCTACTCTATTTAGGAAGAAATAGTCACCGGTTTCAAAGTCGCAAGCAAAAAGATAGGGTAATTTTTCATTTAAGCCTTTGAAAAAGTAGTTATAGTCTTTACTACTCGATATTTTTATGTAGTAATGTTTTATTTCTAAAGTAGATATTTCAGCTAGGTAAAAATTGTTATAAATATGTGTATGGCCCCTCTTACTATATGGGATATCTTGATGTAGTTTTAGAAATAAGATTCTGTCCAAATATTCTTTATCAAGAGGCTTTACGAGCTGTTCTAGGAGTTGTTTACCATAAATAATATTGTCTTTTCTTAAATTATAAACTTGTTTTAAAAGATTATATAGGGAAATTTCATAATCTTTGTATAAGGCTATATATTCTTCTCTAATATCAAATACAAAAAAAGTTCTCATGTTATCACCTATATTAGTATAAACTATGAGAACTGTTGAATATTGTCGTTTTTTATTTAATGAGATTTTCAACTTTTTCTTCAAGGCTATCAATGTCAAAACCATATTTTTTTAGAACATCTTCTGGTTTTCCACTATTCCCATAAGTTTCTTGGGAGATAATGTATTTGTCATTGAATATTAATTTATTCCAAATTTGTCCGGGAGCCTTTTCAATCACGATTTTTCTTTTTTCAACGGGTAGAACCTCATCTATATAACTATCTTCTTGGTCTAAAAATAAGTTTAAAGATGGCATACTTACGACACGTAAATCGAAGCCTTTGATAAAGAGGCGATTGCTTACTTCAAGTGCTTGGTGAACGTCCTCTCCTGAAGATATGATGATGCCATCTAAATTTCTCTGCTCGTGGCGGAGAATGTAGCCTCCCTTTTTTACACTATTAATGGAGGTGTTTTCAAGGATGGGCAATTTAGTTTTAGATAGGACAATAGCTGCTGGTTTCAATGTTGCCATAATATTTTTGTAAGTTCCCGCAATCTCATTGACATCGCAAGGCCTATATACGTCTAAATTGATAAGGTTGCGAAGAATATTTAACTGTTCTACTGGCTGATGGGTTGGTCCATCTTCGCCAACAGAAATAGAGTCATGAGTAAACATATAAATAACTGGTAAATTCATCATCGTCGCAAGACGCATGGATGGAATTAAGTAAC
Organism: uncultured Bacilli bacterium; assembly: GCA_947628745.1. Lineage (GTDB taxonomy): Bacteria > Bacillota_I > Bacilli_A > RF39 > UBA660 > CAG-417. Next base: position 12,864 of record CANRBB010000004.1, read on the forward strand.
TACTAAAAGCTAAGAAAGTTGAGCCATATGCTCTATATCCTGCTAAACTAATACCATTTAGGATTGAACCCATAGCGTGTTCGCGAACACCAAAATAAATGTTTCGACCAGCATAATTGTTAGCTGTAAAGTCTCCACCATCTGTTATATAGTTTTGACAACTACTAAATAAGTCGGCACTACCACCAAATAATAATTTGTTTTCCTTAGCATATGAATTTAAAATGCGACCATTACTTGCTCTTAATTCTTCTTGATTATTTAATGATAAATCTAAGTCACTGATACTAATTTCTGTATTATAATTTGCGAGGCTATTTAAGAATAGTTGATCATTTTCTGTTAGAGTGCTTACCTGTTCATTATAGTCAGTTACTAAATTTTTGTTACGCTCTGTGATAAGATATTGAAAATCTTCCATGGCTTCACTAGAAACGGTAAACGCTACATCTCTGATGCCAAGTTTTTCTTTGATGCTGGAAATATCATCTTTGGCAAGAGGTTTTCCATGGCATAAGTTACTACCTTGTAACTTGGAAAATTGGCCAATATTTGTCCTTACTTCTATCAAAGTTGGTTTATCACTTGTTTTGGCTTGATCAATGGCGTTACTAATCATATTATAATCTTCACCATCTAAAACTTCATATGTATTCCAGCCTAGAGCTTCATAGAGGAGACGGACATTTGAGGTAAATGATAAATTAGTTTTACCGTCTAATGAGGTCTGATTAGAATCGTATAAAACTATTAAATTATTTAATTTGAGAGTTCCTGCGAGAGAAGCAGCCTCATAGCTTACTCCCTCCATGAGATCACCATCGCTACAAAGTACATAAGTATTATAGTTTACAACATTGTTTTTAGTTTCTAAGAGAGCGCTTGTGTGTTTTTGAGCCATACAAATGCCAACAGCATTTGCCAATCCTTCTCCTAAAGGCCCTGTTGAAGAGTCAACTCCTGGTGTTTTCCCATACTCAGGATGACCGGGAGTAAGCGAATCTAGTTGTCGAAATTTCTTAAGGTCTTCAAGCTCAATTTCGTATCCTGCCATATATAGCGTAGCATAAAGAAGACTTGAAGCATGCCCTGCACTTAGTATAAAACGATCACGATTATAAAAGTTTGGATGGCTAGGATCTACTCTTAGATGATGTGCATAAATAGTGTAAATAATGGGAGCAGCATCTAGAACTATACCCGGATGCCCACTTTGTGCCTCATCAATCATATCAATACCTAAAAGTCTAATGGTATCAATTATTTTTTGTTCATTAATTGGATTGTCATTGTTCTTTATCACACGCATAATAATTTCTCCTTTTGATTATATTATACATTCTAGTAAGGTACATTTCAACTTTTTATTAATTATCAAAACTTTAAGGTTTCATTAATGATTAAAGATTTCATTTTTATCAACTTCATTTTTTATCAATTAGTAATGAGTGGACCTTAAAACAGAATATTTCTTTATACTTTTACAAACATTAATTTAAGGTAAACAAAAAGATATATCGGTCGCTCTTTTAGTTTTTATCTATTATGTTTGTCATCTAAAATAAGCTTGATAATCTCTTCGTTTATTTCTTCAATCGATTTTAATTTTTTATCTTTAGTACATTCAATTTTATCCCAACCATATAACTCAGATAATTCTATGTATGCATCTTCACTTCTTTTAAGATAGTCGGAATCTTTTTCTATGCTATCTTTTATATCTCTTTCATCCAATAATTGCATAATATTTTCGTATGGGACGTGTAATAAGATGGTTTTATCTGGTTTGGGTAAACCGAGTAACCAATATTCTAATTTATCAATCCATTGATACATATAAAATCTTTCATCTTTATCGAGAATCTTACTTCCTTGGTAAGCCATATTTGAGGTTGTATATCTATCAAGAATAATGTAGTATCCCTCATTATAATAGCTCATAATCTTATCAATATTGTATTTTCGGTCAGCTGCATAATAAAGGGCTGCTATTTGGGGATTTACATTGGGAGCCTTTTCGTCAAAAAAACTTTGACCAGTTCGGCCTAGATAACACTCTCCTATAATTCTACCAGTGGGAGTATCATACATAGGAAAACTTAGGCGCATGCATTTTAGGCCTTTTTCGGTTAACCTCTGTTCTATAAGCTTGGTTTGAGTTTCCTTGCCAGAACAATCTGTTCCTTCTATAACAATAAACTTACCTTTCATTCTTATCACACCCTTTAAGAAACATGTTATGATAATGTTTTGTTTAATAATAGATATTTTTCCTTAATATTTAAACATTAAATTAACTTTAACTTAAAATTATTATATCACTCGAACAAAGTTTTAACAAGAACTGGATTATTATTTAAGTTGTTTTTTATGATTAATTAAGTTATTTAAAGGAAACTGGTGTAAACAGCATGCTAGAAATTTATATGGCTATTATGTTATTATCCTCGTCAAATTTTAAAAGAAAGGCTTTGCGACTAGCCAAATAATCACACATATGGACAAATTTTTGGTATTTAGTTGTGGGTCTTTGCAAAACTTCGTTGCCATTATAATCTGTTGTCCAATTTCCCATATGCGTTTCTACTACCGAAGTAACTAAATCAAGTTGTTCGGTAGTTAAAGCTAAGCTTGGACTGTTTTCTTTTAAGTAGTTACTAATTAAGAGAGGATGATCAAATCTAGTATATTTTTCTTCATTTAAGCCTTTTTTCAAGCCATCATGTAATATGAGCCCCATTATCATTAAGTCTTTTTCGTCGCTTTTATACTTGTTACCAATAACATCATTTTCTAATAATTCATAAGCAAATCTGACGGCAGCTTTGGTATGTCTTACTAGCCCACCTTTACCTTGAGCATACTCGGGATGATATTTTCCTGTTGATGCTGCCTCTACTGAAAAAAAGTAATCAGGTAGCAAATTAATCATGGTTTTAGCACTTTCTTTAATATTAACATTTTTAATGTAATTGAGTTCTTTTTCAAATATAGCTTCTTTATTCATACTTCTTCACCTCATAAAATTTATTAAAATATTGTTCATAATGTACCACTTCTCAAATGGTATCATTAAATTATTATGACTGCAAACTATTTTTTTGTCTTTCAGTAAGTCTTGATATGGAAAAACTGTAGCTAGTTCACATCCAAATTTTTGTTTAAAATGATTAAGATTGACGCCAGTATTTAGTCTCAAGCCTAAAATTAATTCATATGACATCTCATCAAGGGTATTTATTTCTTCATTTGTTTTAGTGTTATTTCCTTTTAAATAATTAGTAAGGCTCATGGTATTAGTGCTTCTAATATTATTTATATAACTACTGGCGCCAAGTCCAAAGCCATAGTAACGTTCGTTGTGCCAATAAGTAAGATTATGTTTTGATTGATAACCTTTTTTGGCAAAATTACTAACCTCGTAATGTTCATAACCTTGTTTTGTTAAAACTGTGTGGATATAGTTATACATTTCTAAGTCTTCCTCTTCACTAATGGGTTTTAAATCGTCTATATAAAACTGAGTATGTGGTGATATCATAAGAGAATAGGTAGAAATATGTTCCACTTTTAAAGATAGAATAAAATCAAGATCTTTTTTTAGGATTGTAATATCAGCAAAGGGAAAGGCATACATTAAGTCTACGTTTATATTATTAAAACCTAATTCTCTGGCACTAGTGATTATTTTTCTTACTGCTTTTAAGTCTAGACTTCTGTTTAATTTCTGTAAACTTAAGGGATTTGTCGTTTCAATGCCAAAGCTTAAGCGATTAACACCATACTTTTTAAATAATGCCAGTTTTTCCGGAGTGATGCTATCAAAATTACACTCAATAGTAAATTCATATGCAGTATCTTTTTTTAAGCAGGAGATAATCTCAAAGAGCATTTCTAATTCTTCTATATTTAAACTGCTAGGGGTTCCTCCTCCGATATAAATTGTCTTAAGAGCTTCTTTTTGATAAGTTGCTTTAATTTCTTCACTTAATTTGGCTAAATATTTTTTAATAAAGTTACTATTATAAAGAACCTTACAGAAATCACAATAAGTACAAATATTATTGCAAAAAGGAATATGTATATAACACGAATTACTTTCTCTTTTTACTACTGCCATTAAATTGACCTGTTTCTTTGTCTCTTAAAATATCATTATTGTTATAGGAATTAGTGCCACCTTTAATTTGACCCATGTGTTTGTTATCTTTTCTTTTCTTTTTAATAAAAGCTAATATACTTACTTGTTCGCTCGTTAGTTCAGAACTATCTAGACGAGCTACTAAATGGGCTGCTAAATGGTCGGTGTGAGATAGTTTTTGAATATTTTCTTCTATAAATAGTTTTTTAATGTTAACCGACAAATCTCGCCCAACAGTTGAGCTTGAGGTTTGAATATTTAACTTGATTAATTTTTGAGCTAATTCCTCATCACTGATATTACCATTTTCTTGGACAAATAATTCGAGTGTTTTTAAAATTCTAGTTTGTTTCTGTAACTTATTATTTAAGACTTGCTCTTCTCGTTCTTTTCTTGTCATTTATTTTCACCATCCATACTTAAAACGCTCATAAAAGCTTCTTGTGGAAGTTCAACACTACCAATTTTTTTCATCTTTTTCTTACCTTCCTTTTGTTTTTCTAAAAGTTTTTTCTTGCGAGTTATATCACCACCATAACATTTGGCTAAAACATCTTTGCGAAGAGCCTTGACTGTGCTACGAGCTATAACATGATTCCCAATGGATGCTTGAATGGGAATTTCGAAAAGTTGACGAGGAATTACTTCTTTTAGTTTTTCAACTACGGTTTTACCTCGTTTATAAGCAAAATCTTTGTGAACAATCGTGCTTAAGGCATCGACTACTGCGCCGTTTAACAAAATATCCATTTTGACTAAGTCACTGGCTTGGTAACCTATTATTTCATAATCAAATGAAGCATAACCTTTAGTAGCCGATTTTAGTTTGTCAAAGAAATCGTAAACAATTTCAGCTAGGGGCAATTCATAACGGATATTTACTCTCGCCTCATCTATATATTCCATGGATAAATAGCGTCCTCTTTTATCCTGGCATAGTTCCATAATGGGTCCAATATATTCACTAGGTGTAAAAATATTTGTTTTGATAAAAGGTTCCTCAGTAGATTTAATTTTACTTTTATCGGGCATTTTACTGGGAGTATCAATTTCAAGTTGCTCCAAATTGGTAAGTGTTACTTTGTAGATAACTGATGGAGCTGTTGTAATGATATCAATATTAAATTCTCTAGTAATGCGTTCTTTAATGATGTCCATATGCAAGAGTCCAAGGAAGCCACAACGGAACCCGAAGCCAAGGGCACTAGATGTCTCAGGTGCAAATTCTAGGGAAGCGTCGTTTAATTTTAATTTGTTTAGGGCTTCACGGAGAGCTTCAAATTTGACACTTTCTACTGGGTAAAGGCCACAGAAAACCATAGATTTCATAGGTTTATATCCAGCAAGAGGAATATTAGTATAGTGTTGTTCTGAAGTTATAGTATCTCCAACCTTTACAGCTCTAATATCTTTAATTGAGGCTACTATATGGCAAACCTCTCCAGCACTTATACTCGTTTTAGCTACCTCCTTGGGAGTATTTACAAATAATTCTGTAACCACAAAATCTCGATTTGATTCAAGCATATGAATAGTATCACCTACTGAGAGGGTTCCGTTCATAATTCGGGCAGCAATTATTACTCCGCGGTAAGAATCAAAAATACTATCAAAAATGAGAGCTTGAAGGGGGGCCTTACAATTTCCCTTAGGGGGAGATATCTTTTGAATAATAGTTTCAACTAATTTTTCTACTCCCACTCCCGTCTTCGCACTAGTCAAAATGACTTCATCTTCTTTAAAACCAAATATTTTTTCTAGTTCCGCTAAGACTTTGGGAATGTTAGCGTTAGGTAAATCAATTTTATTAATAACGGGAATAATGGTTAAATCATTTTCAAGAGCTAAAAACATATTAGCGAGTGTTTGGGCCTCTATACCTTGACAAGCATCTACAACTAATATTGCACCATCGCAAGAAGCAAGGCTTCTACTAACTTCATAGGAAAAATCGACATGACCTGGTGTATCAATTAAATTTAATAAATAATCTTCGCCTTTATAATGATATTTTAAGGTAGCTGTATTAAGTTTAATAGTAATACCACGCTCCCTTTCAATATCCATTGAATCTAAAATTTGATTTTTGGCTTCTCTTTGCGAAATAGCACCGCACACTTCAAGGATGCGATCGGCTAAGGTACTCTTGCCATGGTCAATGTGAGCTATAATTGAAAAGTTACGAATGTTTTCTTGTTTCATTGTTTTCACCACTGTATAGATTATATCATAATTAAGTAAAAGAAAAAAGAGTAAGTAATTACTCTCCTACAACGGTAGTTTCTTGTTCTTGGTCAAATATACTATTGTTGATGTCAAAGACACTTGGAGTATTTTCAACATCGACTTCAACTGTATTTTTATGTTGATATTCGGATAATGCCTTTTCTAGTCCTTCTTTAAAGTCCATTTCTTCTTTATCTGAATATCCTCTAAAATCAACTCTTTCAATTTGATCATTATTAAATAGGCATATTTCATTAGAATTTATGATTCCCTCAGGATATAAGCATCCAGTATAGTCATATAATACTTCTTTATTGTTGTTGTCAATTGAACAGAAACCAGTAATCATTACTCTCTTAGTGCCACCTTTTAATAAGACAACTGAGCCAACTGGTAGAAATCTATCTTTTATCATTTTAAGCCTCCTCTAAATTTTCACCTAACAAGTCAAATGTAGGTCGTAAATTATTCTCTTCGCTATTATCTTCAATACTCCATGTATCGTCGTTAACATCAATTTCACTGTTAGCATTATTAGCAATAGCTGCATAACTTGGTGAAGTAGCTTGCTCGTCTAGAAGAGTTTCGTTACTTACTTCATTTTGTTCTGAATGAATGACATTTGGTTCTTCTTCACTCCAGAATCTATTACCATTAGTGAAACCTTCTTCATTTGTATCATTAAAGCTACTATTTTCCTTATGATCTTTATAGGCTTTAACGCCGACAGCTCCGGCTACGGCAGCGCCTAGGCCTACTGCAAGTGGGATAGGGTTGAAGCCTTTATCTGTACTTGTTGATGTAGAACTACTTGGTAAGTCAGGAACGACAGGAGTTACAGTATCAGCATCATCAAATAAATCACGGGTATCTGTATCTACTATTGGTGGAGTAAGTGGTTTGTCTGATACAACGCCTTGTTCTTGCTTATCGGTTGGAGATAATAGTTCAGGTGTAGTACTACTATTTTCATTAGTAGTATAGCCTCCTCGACTAGGTGTAGACGAAGACTCAACGTATTGAACATTTGGTTTACTACTGTCTTGATTAACTTGTGGAATTCTTTCTGGCTGTGTACCACTATTATTATTATTATTATTATTGGTATTAGTATCTGGAGTTGTCAAAGTTTTATCCTCAAATTTGTTACCATCATTAGGCTCAGGTGTAACAGTTGGTGTTTCTGGCTCAGGCTGTGGTGCAGGCTGAGATGGTGCTGGTTGAGATGGAGTAGGTTTTTGCTGTGGAGCTGGTGATGGAGTATAACCACTATCTTGGTTTTGACTTGGTGTTTGATTTGGAGTTGTTTGTGGTTGTGGTGCTGGTTGGGTAGTCTCTGGTTTACTCTCTGGTACGGTTGGTGTTGGTTCAATTGTATCTGGAGTAGTAACTGCGTCATGCTGATTATTATTACTACTAGCATCAGGTACTATTGTAGAAGCTCCATTTGTAGATGTATTAGAAGATGTCTGTGTATAGTTCGAATTATTATTGTAGATAGTGTTTGTCCCATTGGAAGTTGTCTTTCCACCTGTGTCTTTGCTAGAAGCACTTGATGTGGTTTTTCCTTTAAGCATGTCTTCAGCCCAGTTCTTAACGGAAACTATACCCGCAGTTAGTGGAATTATGCTAGGATTAAGCAGTCCTTTGGTAGACTGATCAAAGTCTTTTATGATATCAGTTGCGTCTTCTACTCCTAGGTTTAAGGCATTATAAGCTGTATTTAAGGAGTCCTGAATCTCGTTATACATATTGATAAATTCTTTGGTCAATCTTTCAAGTTCTTCTCCTTTTTCCATCAAATTGTATTGGTTAAAGCAACCCCCAAACTTTTGGCTATAAATGTTGAGTCTTTCTAAAATGGCTACTATGGTGGTCGTTGTTCTATTGTCCTTACCTATCGCAGTATCGTTTACAAAACGTTCACCTTTTAAGTCATCTAACTCTTTCATTGTATCTTCAATACTATTAATCGAATAATTTAAACTTTTAGTCGTAGACATTGTCGTCTCTCCCCTCCAACGTTGCAATTATATTCAAATCGGCGTCGCACTCATTCATCTTTGTAAGTAACTCACTAGAGTTTATACTCTCCAGAACGCCCTGCGCTACACCATATTTAGAGTTAGCAGATTGCCATTGGGCATTATATTTTTCCCTTTCATTTGAGATGATACTCCTTTGTGCACTCAAAATTGCCTTTCTTTTTTCTGTTGCTATATCGTACAGTTTCATGTTACTAAACGCATCGGTTACTTCAATGATTTGGTCAAGTTTATTTAATAACGCTTCTAGCCTCTCTGAAAGTAAATCTCTGCCATTTAATAGCATTGCTCTTTTTGCATGAAATTGTATTCTATCTAGCTCATTTCTAATGATAGAATATTGCCCACTATAACTTATAATATTATCCTGACATTCTTGACCAAACCATGGCTCAATCAATTCAAAATTACTATGATATTTCAATCTGATTGTCGTGCTTCCTTTTGCCATATATCTAAAACTCCTTTCTAAAATTGTAGTATGCTATAAATATAAGATATTCTTACACTTATAGCATACTACAAAGTATGCTTGTTAAATTTTCTTTATTGTAAATCTTGTTGTGCTTGTGCGTTTTCCATAGCAGTAGTGCTTTGTACTTGAGCAGCTTGCATATTTTCGCTATGAGTTGTAATATTTTGTTCATTATTTTGAATTAGAAGTATAAATTCTTCATAATGTTTTTTTAAACTGTTGTAAGCGTTTAGTGCAGCTTGAGAAACGTCTTGGCTACCACTTACTCCTATTGTTTGAATGTTTTGTTGTAATTGATTTGCTACATTATCAGTATTTTGAAATACATCATTTATAGCTCCTCTTGCATTTCTAATGCGAGTCATTGTATCTTCGCCTTGATCATAACTAAAAACTGTTGACATATCATTCACTCCTTTCGTGTATTTATATTTTTTTGTGTAATTATATTTTATTGAAATGCGTTCATGCTTTCGTCAATTGCGTTATTCATTGTAGTATTTGTTTTTTCTACTGCAATTCCTAAGTCTCTAATAGCTTGTCCCATACCATCAATGATTGCATATTTTTCTTCAAATAAATTAAAGAATTCTTGGCCTGCAGCATCTGTCCAATAAGGTTTTAATTCTTCAACAGCAGCCTTAATTTTTGCAAGTTCTTGATCGTAAGTATCAGCATTAGCAGCTAAGCTTTGTGCGTTAGCAACTAAACCATTGCTATCCATGATAATTTGTCCCATGTCTATCCTCCTCTCGATTATTTCTCACTTATGATAAGAATATATTTGAATAACCGTACCCTCCTATACTCTTACACCACTAGTGTAACATAAAAACTTACTTTGGTAAATTATTTTAATAAAAATTTGTTAACCTGTGTAAAGCAGTTTAATGTTTTTATTGGAGATAATTATTTACTATTCACAGCCTTATTTACTTCTTTAAAAATATAGGACATCGTCTTGTTAAAAATTTTTTCAATGGTATTTGATGCTGTCATGCCCATCTTATTAAGACTATTTGAATAGACTTTTTCTTCTTCCAAATAATTTTTAGCTTCTACTAATTTCCCCTCCTTGACATCTTTTTCAAATCTTTCAATGGCGTCTTCTGTTAATACTTTTTTTTGGTAGCTTGTTATTTCATAGTAGCCTTGAGCTTGGCCGATATAAAGGCATAGGAAAAGAAGAAAAATAGTTAAAAAAAGGAATCTAACTATATTCTTTTTGTTCATTTGTCTTAATCACCTCACCTATTATTTCGCTGATGGCAATTACTGTATTCATAACTTCAGTGGTAGTATTTTCATAGCCTCCTATTTCTATTAGAATACTGTATGGTGAAAAATCTTGATTGTAAATGCCATTAACACCTGGCCCACTTTTTTTGTAAATTCCTTTGCTTAAGTTTTCATATTTTGAATTTATGGCGTTATTTAGTTGTTCTGTAAAAGCTAAATTTTGAGCATGATTTTCATTTTCTAAACCAATTAAGAATAAAACTTGAGCATAACTTTTATCACCAATTTGAACGGTAGTTTTGTCTTTGATAAGCGAATCTCGGTGTAAATCTATGTAATATTTTAAAGTGGGATGCTCTTTTTTACTATCTTCTAAGAAAACACGGGTTGCTTTATAACTATCTGAGTAGTTCCAACCATTTAAATTTAGGACATCTTTTACTCGCCGTTCTTCGATTAGGCAATTAACGTTGTGTTCTTCTAAAATATTTTGCATAATGTAGTTAGTAATCATGACCGTAGGACTTACAGCATATTCAGCAAGCGTGGTTTTAGCATATTCTTCCGTTTGATGAGTATTGTATAAGTAGACTAAGGGTTGTGTAGTTGGTTTCTTATTTGAGGAGGCTTGTGGAGTTGTTTTATCTATTTTTATATTCATGTTTAGAAGATTATATGGTTCAAGAAATTCGTCAAGCTTCTTTTGCAAATTAGATTTAGTATTAAAATCTTCTTCCATATCTTTTAAGAGATATCTTACTATATCTTGATTGTCGATGTTGATTTCTTTAGTGACTAGATATTTGAAGCTGAAATATAATGTCATGGTAAAAATAAAAAGAAAAAACAAAAATTTACGTTTCCTTTTAGACTTTTTTCTTTTCAGATTCATTCTATTCATGAAAATCACCTTATTAAAAATATATACTTATAAGGTGTTAAATTATGTCGTTTCTTTGACTATAAATTGTTTTATGTTATTAAATTTTTATTTTATTATTCGTGGGATAACATTCATAAACAAACTATATAAATATAAAGCTAGAGGTTTACCTAAGAGAATAATTATGAAAAATTTCTTAAAGGATATGTCTGAAATACCTGCAATATAACACAATAAATCGTCAGGAGCGCCTGGTAAAAAAATTCCCCAAAAAAATACTTTTGTAAATTTTTTATTTTTGATATAGGCAATATACTTTTCAACTGTTTCTTTTTTGAATAATTTCAGGATAAGTGCAAGACCATATTTTCTAGATAAGAAGAAAACTACTATACTACCAAGGCATAAACCAATATAATTATAAACGAATCCTAATAGTGGGCCAAAAGCTAAAACTCCAGCGAGGCAACTAGCTCCACCTGGTATAATAGGAAATATAACTTGTATTATTTGAATAAAAATAAAAACTATAAAGGCAGCTGGTCCAAATGTTTTGATATAATCAACAAGTTTTTGGGGTGACTTAAAAACACCTTTTCTGATGCCATAGACAACGAAAAGTAAAATTATGATAGTCATAATGATAGTTACAATTGTAATTACGTTTTTAAACTTTGTTTCTTTCTCTTCTGCCATAAATAATACCTCTTAAGTGTTTTATATCTCTAAATATTATAACATAATTGTAGTTATTTGTTTTAAATATTATCATAATTTCTCTTGGCATTATGTAAAGAGCGATTTAGACCATGGCCGATTAATAAGGTCATTTTGTCTATTAAAAAATCTATCTCTTTGGGAGTTACCATATAATTATAATCTATGGGATTTAACACTTCAAAAACCAACTTAAGGAGTTCTTCTTCAGATAAAGTTCCAACAATGCCTAGAAGTAATTCTTTTTCTTTTTTATTTAAAGATTTATGATAATTTGTGTAATCTATTTTAGCCTTTAGTTTGTCTTTATTATTATGAAAGTTATTTTTATCATAACTAAATTTTTGGAGCATGTAGGTTATGGTATTGGATACTATGACAGCACTATCAATAATGGTGGGAATACCAATTACCATAACGGGTAAGTTAATAGTTTCTTTTTCAATACTTATTCTGGAGTTGTTAACACCACTACCTGGGGTGATACCAGCATTTGATATTTGTATAGTTTTATTTAATCTTTCTATGGATGACGTTGCTAAAGCATCAATTACGATGACAAAATCTGGTTTTACTTTTTCGACCATAGCTAAGATACTGTCTTTTGTTTCAATTCCAGTCTCTCCTGTTACGCCCGGGGAGAAGATGCTCACGCACCGGTAGCCATCTTCTACTTGCCCTAAATTAAATAAATGTCTTGTTACTAAAATATGGTTAAGACTTTTTGGGCCTAAAGCATCAGGTGTTGATTTATGATTGCCAAGTCCAATAATTAAAACGCTAGCATTAGGCTTAATATCATTTTCTCGCAACATATCCCGAAATGTATCAGAAAAAACATCTTCTACTTTTTTAAAGTTATCGCTGTCTGTGATATCTTTAAAAGTAATAGTTTTGTATATGCCTTTCTTCTTATGAAATAGTTTAGCTTCTTCTTCTGTATCAATATTTACTTCTTCTAAATAAATATCTTTTTTTATCTCTTTCTTATGGTAATTGTGACAGTGTTTTTCTGTGGTAAAACTATCTACTATTAAGTCTGTTCGAATCTGATATTTTGTTAAGTCTAATTCATGCATAATCTCACCTACTAATACTTTTCCCAAATTTTAAAGTTTTATTTGCATTTTTGTATTTTTTTTGTTAGAATTAATGTGTTTAACAAAGTGAGGTGAAAAAAGTGCCAAATATAAAAAGTGCTAAAAAGCGTGTGCGTGGTAATGCCAAGAAGGAAGTTGTCAATAATACTATTACTTCTAGTATGAGAACTGCCATTAAAAATTTTGAAAAAAGCGTTAAGGCAGGCGACAAGGAAAAAGCAAGTAATGATTTAAATATTGCTATTCAAAGAATTGATAAAGCAAGAACAGCTGGTCTTGTTCATCTAAATAAAGCAGCTCGATTAAAATCTAGATTAACAAAAATGAAAAATAATATGGAATAATTTTAAATCTATTGGGTATTAATCTAATAGATTTTTTGTTTGTTATTTTAATATAAGGAGTAATGTTAATTTTTCCTTAACGTCAAGAAAAAAAATATCTGCATAATTTGTTTATAGAACAAATTAGATGGGAGTATAATATATAGTGGATGTGATTTATGTGAAAAGGCTTGTAACACTAGGTATTACTCTTATATTAGTTGGTGTTTTATTTTTATATAAAGATGATATTGTTAATAGTTTACATTATATATCTATCAAATTAGGCGATGATGTTACTTTAACGAAAAATGAATATTACCGTGATTATGATTTTATGTTCGTGCAAAACACTGACAATTTCTCACCTAAAAATATTAAAGATATTTATAATATTTATTATAGTGTTATTAATTCAGGTAGCGATAATTTTTCTTTTTATTGCCCTAGTGAATATAAGACATGTTTGGATGATGTGAAAGATTTAGCTTATAATCAAGAATTGTTATCTCATATTAATAACTTTGTTCATCCATTTAATAGCTTTAAAAATATTGAGACGAAGTATAATGCTTATGGGAAAGTTAGTATTAATATAACTCATGCTTATACTAAGGAACAAATTAAATTGATTAATGACAAAGTCAATCAGTTAGAAAGTGAGTTAATGACTAATAGGAACTTGTCAATGGTTGAGAAAATTAAGATATATCATGATTATATTATTAACAATAGTAAATATGATATAGACCGTAGTGAACATAATATAGTTAATTATAGTTCTGATTTGGCTTATGGTCCTTTGTTTGAAGGATATGCAATTTGTGGTGGATATACAGATTTAATGGCTCTTTTTTTAGAAAAACTAAATATAAAAAATTATAAAGTTTCAAGTAGTAATCATGTTTGGAATGTCGTCTATTTGAATGGTAACTGGTTGAATTTAGATTTGACATGGGATGATCCAATAACGGATAGTGGCGTTGATTTGATTGAATATAATTTCTTTCTTATTTACCCAAGTCAATTATTAAAATTAGAAAAAAATCAGCATAATTACGACGCCAATATTTATCAAGAATTAAAGATATAATATTGATGATAATAATAATTTAAAAACTGTCCATAATACTATTAAGTGATAAAAGAGAAATGTCTTAAATAAAGAGCTGATATTTCTATAATATTGATTATGTGAGAGATATTAGTTTAAAAATGATTATTTTCTTGCTGTTGTGTTTTAATGAGTGATGAGGATGGGGGTTTTTATGAGAATTAGACTTGGTTATGCTTGTATTTCTAAAACGTTAGACTACCTTACTCCATCTTCTCCTTATACTTATACAGAATATTTAGAAAAAAGAAGTGTTAAAAAGTTAGATAGTGTCATTGTGTCAAATCTAAAAGCCTTGCATGAACTGATATTATATAACATTAAAAATAATGTTCACTTTTTTAGAGTTTCTTCTAAATTAATTCCTTTGGCAACTAAGAATGATGTCGTTTTTAATTATAAAGATCCCTATCGCATTTACTATCAGCAGATAGGAAAACTTATTTTAGAAAGCAATATGAGGGTTGACTTTCATCCGGATCAATTTTGTGTATTAAACAGTACCAAAAAAGAAGTTGTTTCTAATACTTTGGAGATTTTAAAATATCATTATAATATATTAGATTATTTAGGAGTTAAAGATAAAATATTAGTAATACATGTTGGAGGTAATACCTTTGGGAAAGAAAAGTCAATTAGTAGATTTATAAATAACTTTAACAGGTTACCAAGTTATTTAAAAAAGTGTATAGCTATTGAAAATGATGACAAGATTTTTAATATTAAAGATTGTCTTAAAATTAGTCAAAAGTTAGATATTCCTGTTGTACTAGACTATCATCATTTTAGGTGTAATAACGAGCAAGAAAAATTAGAAGATGTTATGAAAGATATATTGGCATCTTGGCATAACAAAACTCCTAAAATACATTTTTCTAGTCCTAAGAATAATACTAAGAAAGATTTTAGGAGTCATCATGATTATATTGATGTTGATAGCTTTATAAAGTTTATTGATATAATTAAGGGTGTAGAATGTGATATAGATATAATGATTGAGGCCAAGGCTAAAGATGAAGCCTTATTCAGATTAGTGCGAGAGTTAAAATATAAAACTGACTTCATTTTTATGGATGAAACCAGTTTTATAGTATAGCCTATTTTATATTAGATAAGTTAGATAAAATAACAATTAAGTAGTAATGGTTATCTTTTTTACAATCTGTGATAGGGTTTTTTTGCTTTTTAGATAAAGGCCTGTATATCTATCATAATATTCCTCTAGGAAGTTATTGATGTCATTTATGTTTTCTTCTTTTAAATCTAATTTAGTTATTTTTTCTAAATCAATATAGTAAAGTATACGTACTAGTTTGATAGTATTACTAGCAGTTAAGGGTTCGTTGGTATGACAGTCTTGGCAAATAAAGCCTCCTTGATAACTGCTTAATGAAACAATATTTTTATTACTACCACACATACTACAATAGTCTAGACTAGGCATGACTCCCAAATATTCTAAGCATTTAAGTTCAATTATATTCGTAATAACTAAGGGGTTGAAACCCTCATTTATCTTTTTTAGTCCACCTTTTAATATCGCAAAAATAGCTGGATTGTCACTTTGCTTTTCAACTTGTTCGACTAGCTCTAAGATGTAAGTAGTATAGGTTATTCTATCTAAATCAGTGAGAATATTACTGTACGAGTTTTTGACATCTACTTCTATCAATGTTGATAATGAGTTTTCTTTATAGTAAATGTGAAATTTAGCGTAAAGAAGTTTGCGACTTACACCTCGTAGTTTACTTTTCATATTGCGACATCCTTTAGAAATTACACCTATTAGACCGTGCTCAATAGTGAGAATGTTTAAGATTTTACTAGATTCACTATAATTTGTTTCACGTAATACTATGCCTTCAACCGTTTCTATTTTCATCTATTCACCAGCTTTTATTTTAAGATATAATAAGTAATATTTAATTTCCCCAGTTTCTTGAAATAGTTTCCATGCTACTTCTTTCATTAAAATCACCTCTATTAATATAGTGGTGTTTTTAAATTATTTTATTCATCTTCTTTTAAACCTAATTCGCTAAAATAGCGTTCTTCATCGCGCCAATTTTTTAATGTTTTTACGTGAGTTTCTAAATAAACTTTTTTGCCTAAAAATTTTTCAATATCTCTACGGGCACGTGAACCTATTTCTTTTAACATGGTTCCTTTTTTACCAATAATAATCTTTTTCAAATTTTCTCGTTCAATAACAATTAATATTTTAATTTTGACAATATCAGATGTTTCTTCATAATCTTCAGTATAACAAGTTATAGTATGTGGAATTTCATCGTGTGTAAGTTCTAACACTTTTTCACGAACAAACTCAGCTACTATAAAACGTGAGGAAACATTTGTCAATTCATCTTCTGAATAAATTTTATCTTGCTCAGGGAGATAAGTTTTGATTGTTTTGATTAGTTCCTTTAAATTCCTTTTGTTAGTAGCTGAGATGGGAATGATTTCTGCAAAAGGGTAGCTGTCTTTTACCTTGATAATTTGATTTAAAATCTGTTCGTTATTTAGACAATCAATTTTATTTAAAATGAGAAAAACAGGGGCACTAGCCGATTGTAACTTATTCAGTATTGCTTTATCTTTAGCCCCTAGACCAGTCTTGGAATCTATTAAAAAAAGGATTATATCAACATCATCAAGACTAGTATAACTTTTTCTATTCATGAGGCTTTCTAATTTGTTAAGTGGCTTACTGATTCCGGGAGTATCTACAAAAATAATTTGGCTATCATCATCATTGTAAATACCATTTATAATGTTGCGAGTGGTGCCAGCCTTATTAGAAGTAATAGCTAATTTTATATTTAGGAGGGAATTTAAGAGCGTACTTTTGCCGACATTGGGCCTCCCCACAATGCTTACAAATCCGACTCTCATTTAAGATCATCACCATCGAAAGGATAAGGGCATAATTCAGAAACATGATATTCTTTATATTCCCCCTCTTTGTTGAAGCATCGAACAATGGCGTCTTGTTCAAATAACTCAGTAAGCATTTGACGACACACAAAGCATGGTGTTCCTATTCTTTTGCTGGAGGTCATAATATTAATCTCTTGAAAATCACCTTTTTTAACACCGTCTGCTAAAGCACTAAAAATGGCTACCCTTTCGGCACAACTACCTGCTCGGTAGCTTGCATCTTCTACGTTTACACCACAATATTGTCTACCATCTTTCGTAACAACAATACTAGAGACTGGAAAATTTGAGTATGGTGCATAAGCATTTTCTTGTAATTTTAATAATTTTTCTTTCATGAGTACCTCTTTTCTAACATTATACTTCGTATTTTGGAATATCAAAGTGTTCTAAAATTTCATCTTGTTTTTTAAACATAACTTGTTCATCTTCTTTAGTCATATGATCATAGCCTAGGAGATGGTAAAGTCCGTGGACAGCTAGAAAACATATTTCTCTTTTTAAGCTATGTTTGTAAGTAATGGCTTGTTCTTCTGCTTTATCTAGACTTATATAAATATCACCTAGTATTCTGATATTACTACCATTTATAGTATTAGTTTCATCTTCTAAAGCAAAGGTAATAACATCAGTTGCCCTATCTATATTACGATAAGTTTTGTTGAGATTATGAATATAATTGTTGTCAACAAAAATCACTGAGAAGAAAGCTTGATCTAAGTTTTCCTTTTGTAAAGCAAAAAGCAATATTTGCTTTAATAAATCTAAGTCAGGTATTTCTTTACCTGTTAAATTGTTAATTTCAAGATAATTCATTTTTTACTCCTATTTAACTATGGCAATTATGCATAACAATATTATAATTGATATTACGTTTAAAAACCATTCTCTTTTAAAAATCTGTGGTAATTTGCTACATATTTTTTGGCTTTGATGATATAAAGCAAAGCCTAAGTAGCCACCTATTACATTTAGTAAAATATCATCTACATCAAAAACGCGACCAATGGATAGCTGGACACATTCAATGGTTAAGGAAGCCAAAAGGGTAAGAAATAGTGGTACTTGCCCTTTTTCACATTTCAAAGTATAAGATGTAAAAAAGCCATATGGCAAAAATAGGGCGAGGTTGCCTAATACGTTTTTGGTAAAAAGACGACTTCCTATTTTGTAACGAAACATTTCACGAAAAGGAATGAAGTTATTGGTTGACCAGCTTACTACATCTTGACTAGTTACTACTTGGAAGAGCATAAGAACATAAATTATCATGCTGAGATAAGATAATTCTTTATAGAGACAGAAATGTTCCTTATTCTTAAGAAGATAAGTTATACGTAAAGAGGCAATTATTACTATTGAAACTAGAACCATAGGCCAAGTCATATGTATTACATCTGTGATTGTTCTAGTTATTGTATTCATCTTACTCACCCTCGGTTTCTTCTTTTAGCTCTTCTGATATCCTCACATAGTCTGTGATATCTTCCTTAACTTTA
The DNA here is from genome assembly GCA_947628745.1 of uncultured Bacilli bacterium. GTDB lineage: Bacteria > Bacillota_I > Bacilli_A > RF39 > UBA660 > CAG-417. Next base: position 31,566 of record CANRBB010000004.1, read on the forward strand.
AAAAATACTTCTATATTTATTTTACTATCTTTTAAGCTCTTTTTCAAAACTTTTTTATCCAAAATACTACTGTTGGATGGTAGTTTTAAGGTAAGACGATTGGTTGCTAAAGAAAGAGCATCATTTAAGGAATTTTCAAGATTATATTTTTTATCTATAATCTTTACTTCATACTTATTTTCAAGAGAAAGATTTAAAGGTAATAATTTACTTTCAAGAAGAATTATTTTATCAGACTGGTATGTTTTATTCTTTTCGTTAAAAGGGAAAGAATATTGATGATTTAAGAAATTAATCGTTAGAGCTTTACTTTTTTTACCAGTTCTATTTTCTTCATGATATTTTCGGGGAAGTTCAACTGTGATGGTATACCAAACTTCCCCATAGACACGGCCCTGAGCTTTTACTTTACTTACCTCTTTTTCTTTGTTTTTAATGGTACCGCTGATAATAGTTTCCCCTTTTCTAATATAGTCATATTTCTTTTTTATTACTTCGCCCTCTTCTGCCTCAATACTTAAAATCATGGCATCTTTTTTAGCAATTACATCTCGTGGATATTCATCTTCCGGTTTATCATTAATAAGTCGTTCCTCAACATTGACAATGTATTTGGTACCAACACTATCTATTTCTAACCATTCAATTTTATCTTTTTCCTTGGTAAGAATCTTATTTCTAATACTTTCTTTTTCTTGATAGGTCTTCTTGAATTTAAACTTAGAGATGCCTAACTCTTTTAAGTCTTTCTTGATTAAATCTCTTATTTCTTTTTTGGGGTGAACGACCTCAACATAGAAGATCGTGTGGGATAATACTATTATTAGAAAAAGGGCCAAGCAAAAAAAGATGAGAAGATACTGATACTTTCTTAACAAATATTTTAGTTTTAATAGACCAAAACGATTTACAACTTCCATTTTGTAACTAGTTTTCATTTTTTTAATTTTTTGATAATCTTCTAAAGTTACAGTTATAAAAATGGCTTTATCTTTATCTGTGATATTATATAGTTTTATTTTTTTTGATATTAAATGTTTTAAAAAAGAGTTTGGATTTCTACCACTTATTTTTAGTCGATATTTATTCATTATTGAGCTCAACTTTCAAGATTTTTCCAATTACTAATACTTCTTGATCTAGTAATTTATTTAATTTTAGGTCTTTACCGATTATTTTAATTAATCTATTTTGTTTAGTAAAAGTAACTTGTTTGTCCGTTATATCTCTGATTAAGTCATAATTTATAACATTTACTCTATCTTCTAAAATGGTAATCTTTAATTCACTATTATTGATGTACTCTTTTATATTTCTAAACATTTATATCACCAGTACATTATATGAAAAAAGATGAAATATTAGTCATCTTCAGTTATTCTAGCTCTTACTTTGGCACTTACTTCAGCCATATCATAGCGTCCTTTTACTTGAGGGGTTATTTCTTTTATTATTTTACCCATATCTTTTAGGGATGTAGGTTTTATCCTAGTGATAGCTTCTTTAATAATGGCGTCTACTTCTTCTTCGGTTAACTCATCTTGTAAATAGGCTTTTAAAATTTCTAGCTCATTTTTTGATTTTTCAACCAAGTCAGGGCGAGCACCTTTTTCAAATTCTATAATGGAGTCTTTTAACATTTTGATTTCTTTGCAAACTACATCTGTCAGTAATTCATCATTTAGTTCTTTCTTTTTGTCAATTCGTTCTTTATCCATTGCTGCTTTTACCATTCTTAAAACGGATAATTTTTCTTTATCTTGTTCTTTCATGGCTTTGATTAAATCTTTTTGAAATTGTTCTAACATTATTTTTCCTCTTTTCTATTTATATTATTTGTCTAAAATCAAAATATCGGCTTTGACCGATATTTTATTAATCTCTATCTTTGTTATTTTTGTTTCTTTTTCTAGAATTCTTAATGCCTTCTTTTTTAGCTAGTCTTCTACGAACTCCTGGTTTATCATAACATTCTCTTTTTTTGCACTCAGAAGGGACACCGTCTCTCGCTACTTTTTGTTTGAACTTTCTTAGCGCCATGTCTAAGTTTCCGTTCTTAACTGTTACTTGCGTCATTCAAATTCCCTCCCTTCATCCATAACTACAATGAATTATAACAAAATTGTTATAATTTTTCAACATAAATTGATATTTTTTTCCTTAATTTTTTCTAATTGGGGTAAGTAATATCAATTATCTTCCCTAAATTATATGATTATTTTAATAAATAACTACTAAATTAGATGAATATTAGTGGGTTTTAGTGAATATCTATGGGGCATAGTTTATCTTCAGTAACGCGTCTTAAAGCAGAGCCCACACCGATACCAGCATCAATAAATACTTTGATGATATTAGTAAAGGCGTTTATGATACTCCCTGAGATGGTACTCGCACCACCTTTAATTTCCTTTAGTTGTTTTTCGTCAATTTTAGTCATTGGCACATGATTTTGGATGGGTGTAACCTTGGAAAATTCCTGATAAAAAGATTGTCGCTGATACTATGGCAAACGCTATCCATCCAGAACTGCCTCCTTTTATTTGTGTTAATTGTTCATCTGTTAGTTTTTTCATTTATCTTCCTCCCAACATTCTAAAAATAATTTGATAAAACTTTTACTTTTATCATAAATACTAATATTTATCTGTTCTTTTTCTTCTTTTAATCTAATTAATACTTGATGGTAGTTTTTATAATAATTTCTTGTGAGGGAAACAATCTCTATTTTCTTCTTCTTATTTTTTACGTAAACATATTTATTTTTCTGGATATGTCTTAAAGATTTATTATCTAGCATAACAGAGTAGACATTATCTAATACAATACTTGCTGTTACATTTTGATAAGTTGCAATCTGATATAAGCTAATATAGACTAAAATAATAATTGAAGTTAGTAAGATTAAAAAATTAGTTATAAATAAGTTTGTATTATTTTGATAATTCTTCATAAATTTTTCCTTTATCTAATCTTACAATTCTATTGTATAAATTTCTATTACTCATTCTATGGCTAATTACAATAATCGTTTTATCTTTAAGATATTTAAACATATCAGTTAAAATAAGTTGTTCTGTTTGTTCATCGATTTGACTAAAGGCTTCATCAAAAATATAAATATCGCTATTTTTTAGTAAGGTTCTAGCCAAAACAATACGTTGTTTTTCGCCACCACTAATATTGTAGTTACCCTCGGCAATGGGTGTCTTTAGTTTAAGAGTTTTGTTAACAACAAAATTTTCTAAGCGAGTTATTTTGATTATTTTTTCTAAATCTTTATCATTAATTTCTTTGCCAAGAGTGATGTTATTTTCTAGTGTATCTTTGAAAATATTTTCAGCTTGACTTACATAGGCTATTTTATTTCGGATAAGACCTATATGGTGATGATTTATATCAATATTATTTATATAGACAGTACCTGGTGGGACTTCTATATAAAGTAAAAGTATTTTCATAAGTGTTGTTTTACCGCTACCACTATTACCATAGAAAAATATTTTATCTTTTTTATTGATAGTAAAATCTAGCTTATCAAATAGAATATGATCATCAACCGTTAAAGTTAAGTTGTGATATTTAATAGTCCCGTTCAATATTTTTTTATCAAATAAAGTTTCACAACAAAAGTTATCACCTCTAATCATAAACAAATCCTCTACTCTCTTTTTTGAAATTTTATATGGAATATAACTATTGTAGACGGAAATAATATTATTAAAAGATTGAAGAAAATAAGATAAGATACTTTGTAAAATAAAAATCATACTCAAGGATAATTTTTGATCTATTGTATCTAAGCCAACTATAAGAAAAAATATAATATAAAACAAGTCATGAAATAATTGTTTTAGGAAAGTATAGCAGTTATGGTTATGAAAAATTTCATAAGAAGAAGCCAACAAGCTTTTATAGTTAGTCTGGAATTTATTAATACTGCTTGCTTCTAGATGTAAATTTTTAATCGTTGCTATGGTTTCCAAATGTTCAATAAACATAGAATTGACATTATCTTGTTCACGATGATATCTTTCCAATTTCTTACGATAAATAATATTATTAATAGTATTTAGAAAAATAATTAGAAAGAGATAGATGCAAAGTAATATAAATACTTTTTTGGTGCATGAATAGATAACAAAGAGAAAGATGCTACCTACTAAAAAATCAGTAAAAACAGATGAGAGAAAATTAGTTAGAAATTGTTTAATGTTTTCCAAGTCCTCCATTCTATTTATAATTTCACCTGTTGTTCTGTTTTTATAGTACATATAAGGAAGTAAAAGTAATTTGTTATAAAACTTTTTAGTGAGAAACTCATCTAGTAAATAACTAAAATGAGCAAGAGTCTTATTTCTTAAATATGTGGTCAAAGATTTTAAGATGTAGATTAAAGTTATACAGTATGTAATACTAAATAAGTTTTTCTTTATGTTTTGAGATATAGCATTATTAAGTAATAGGCTAAAATGTAGGCCACATATAACATTGAAGACAAAAAAGCTCAAAGAAAACAAAACTATGTATAAGATGTAACTTAAATTAGTTTTGGTAAATGCTTTAAGCCACTTATGTATAAACTTTTTTTCTTTGATATTTGGTAATTCTTTAAGGGGTTTTAAATATACATATTTATTACTGGCTAAAAGATTATACTCAGCGAAGCTTAAAGTTTTTTTACCTTTAGATGGGTCCATTATTACCACTTGTTTTTTGTCTTTATTTATTTCATACAAAACAACAAAGTGCATAAAACTTTTATTAATGATAACATGACTTATAATAGGTAAATCTTTAGAGTGTAATTCATCAAGTGGTGCACTCACACCATAGGACATGAACCCTAAATCTTTGGCAGTCTCTACTAATTTATAGGCACTTACTCCTTCTTTATTGGTTTTTGTTTTTTCTCTTAGCTCTTCCAGTGGTACATTTCCTCCATAATGCTTTATAACTGAAAGTAAGCAAGAGATGCCACAGTCCATAGTACCATCTTGTTTTACAACTTCCACTTTTTAACCTCCTCATATGTATTATTAAAAAGAAAAAGTTAAAAACTAAATTTTTTTTAATTTTTAGATATTTATTTTTATAGCAGTTTTTTATAAATTAGTTTGTAACAAGAAGTTTATGGATAGTGCTGTATTGAAACTATATTTTTATTAATTTGTATTAGTATATAATAAACAAAAAAGTTCATAGTTATTTTCTTTTTTTAATAAGGCTATAAACTTCTTCATGAATATCTGAAATTGGGCGCATTTTGTTTCCGTCATTACATTGTACTTTATTCCAGTCAAAATAATCAGCTACAAACATAGCACTGTCATACACTTTTTTCATAAAGGCTAAATCACGTTCATGGATGTCATTTACTATTCCCTCATTTTGTCTACGATTAGACATCAACTCTACTAGTAAAGAAAAAGGGGTATGCAGAAAAACTATGTCATCTGGTTCTTTAATACCAAGTTTTGAGTATTCAAAATCAATAACATAATCTAAGAATTTCTGTTTTTGCGTGATATCACTTATTAGGGCTGATTGATAGATAAGACTAGAAGTTGTATATCTATCTAAGACTATTACTTGACCGTCCTCATATAGGGGTTTTAAAATAGTATGCCAAGTGATGCCTCGATCTGTTGCATATAAATTATTGATAAAGTATGGTGACAAATTAGCGATATTGCCATACTCTCCACTTAGATATTTTTCAACGGGGACTGCCTGGTATGTACCGTATGATGGAAAATGATATCCTGTAATATTGATGCCATCTTGTCTTAAATGCTTACACAATAACTCGTATTGGGTAGTTTTACCAATACCATCTCCTGCTCCTTCTACAACAATTAATTTTCCTTCTTTCATATTGAACTCCTTTTACATAAATATACTTGATTATTTAATTTCATTTATAAAATATTATGCTCGATTTAAATTGATTATTGTTTGAATATAGCTACCTAGTAGGTAAAAGTTATATTCTAGTTTGTTTTAAATAATTTCTATTTTTAGACATTACTTTAGGTAATTTGTTAAAATCTGAAGCACTACTAGCTGTGTTGATATTTTGAAACTGGTCCAAAAATTCGTTAATAGCTTCACCTATACATAAATTAGGATCAAATATCATTTCTAGTATATCTAAATTATAGAGTAAATTATTTTCTTTCTTACTGTTTGCTAAAAAAGTGACAATTTCTTTATAACGCCAAGTATCAAGTCCTACATGTGGTGAAAAAAGTAACATGTCAATTAAGATGTTAATTTTATTATAGTTCCATTGCATTAGCAATCTTGTTTTTTCTTCTTGGGTTAGCGAACTAATATTGACATTATACAAGACTTTATTTAAATCATTAATTAAATAATTACCTGGATCGATTAAATATATTTTCCCATTGTATATGGTATTGGGTAAGTTTATGTCTCTTAAAATTACAGAATTATGACACAATATATTTAAATCTTGTTCTAAAATTTTTAGCTCTTCAAAAAAGTTGTGCATACTAACTGTATCTATATTTTTCTTGCCAACAATAAGAGGCATGGTATAGCCTACTAAATTACCATCTTTATTTAATAATATATCTGTTGGTAGCAAGATTCTCTTGGTTGATATTTGCTTTAGTTTTTCTAATTCTTCCAATGTTATATGCGTTAATTTATAATCTTGCCTGAATAATTTTATTACTAAATCAAAATATCTGTATACTATAAATTCGGTACCCCTATCTGATAGCATATATAATTTGTTAGTATCAATAGGATATCCTTTACTGTTAAATATCTGTTCCATACTGCTTCTCCATTCAATTTAACTCTTATTATATAATTGATTACTGGTAATAGTGTTTTAGATGTCGTAGATTATTGTTACTTTAACAAATTGGGCAAATGATTAACTGGTGGATGTTAATTTTAAAATTGAGATATCTATTTAATATAGTCTCATTGGGGCATATTAACACTTTGATACCTTTTTATATACTTCGTTTAAAGAAAACTAGTATTAAAAAAGTGGCGCAAATAGTCTTAATATGGCCTGCCAAAGTGATTTGATTGGTCCTGTTTTGACATCTTTATCTTCTAATTTTTTACTATCTTTAAATGTTTCTTCAAAATCTTGATATATGTCTTTTATGCTACTGGTTTTTTCCATATAGATACCATTTTCAAAATGTAAATATAAGCTACGATAATCCATGTTAATGGTACCTACAACAGCTCTGATATTATCTGATATAAATACTTTAGAATGAACAAAGCCTTTAGTATATTTATATATGGCAACACCGTTATCATGAAGGACTTTAAAGAAAGAAGTTGTTTGAGTATAGACTATTTTTTTGTCAGGAATACCTGGAACAATAATGCGTACGTCGACACCTCTTTTGGCGGCACGTATAAGGGCATTAACCATATCACTATCAATAATTAGATATGGTGTCATGATGTAGAGATATTTTTTAGCGCTGTTAATCATATTGATATACACGTCTTCTCCTATTAAGTCTTTATGCAGAGGGGCAACACCATAGGGAATAACATAACCATTATTTTGAATTTCATCAGTAAAGGTATATTTAAATTGTTTGATATCTTTATCTTCATGAATGTTGGAATTCCATAAAGTTAAAAACATGACAGTCATATTCCAAATGGCATTGCCTTCAATTTTAATGCCATTATCTTTCCAAACTCCATAGCGACTGCCAATATTAATATATTCATCGCTTAAATTAACTCCACCTGAAAAAGCTACTTTGCCATCAATAATAGTCATCTTACGATGATCACGGTTGTTCATGAAAATACCACGAAAGGGAGTTAGTTTGTTAAAAGTGATACATTTAATACCAAAAGTTTTTAATTGCTTGGCATAGTCTGTTGACAGTAAGGCAATGCTTCCCATATCATCATACATGATTCTAACATCTACCCCTTGGGATGCTTTTTCTTTTAAAATATCAAGTATGGTATTCCACATTGTTCCTTCGTTAATAATAAAATATTCTAAAAAGATAAACTTTTGGGCTTTCTTTAATTCTTTTAAATATTCTGGATAAAACTTTTCACCAAAATTGTAATAAGTAATTTTATTGTTAGCACTAACATAATATGGTGTTCGATTAATTAAATATTGAATATTGTCTAACTTCTGGTCTTTAATTTCTTGTAATATTTCCTTATTTTGAATAAGTTGTGATTGATATTCGTGCTCATATTTAAAAATGTTTCTTAATAGTTTGTTCTTAGAATAATTTCTACTTAAAGTAATTAGTAGAATTGTGCCAAAGATAGGAAACACTAAAATTAAAATAATCCAAGGTAAGTCATTTGACAGACGTGTACTGTCTTTTATAATGGCTAAGACAATAATAATGCTAGCCAAACTATAAAACAAAGTAATAATTCCTAGATATTTATAAAAAAACAAGCGTATAATAATAGCAAAACCAAATTGTAAAATGATTCCTAAAGCTACTATAACGAATCTCTTAACTGCATTTAACATAATTAAACTCCTCTATAATTTCAATATTATACAAATTATTTTGCATATTATTTCGCATAATTTTTCAATTCCATAGAATATTATACTATCTTTTTACAATTATTGATAATAAAAATAAACATTACTATTAAATTAGTTAGTTTATCTTTGCTACCAGTATTCGTAACGATACTCTGTTTTAGATAAACACTATTTTATATTTTATAATTATCAATAAATTCATCGAAGTTTTGATTTCAAGATAGGTGATGAGTGTTTTGATGTTAATTATATATTTTTTTGTTGAAATCGCATGATGATTTTATAATACTACTGGATACGTTTTAAATATAGCAGGTGTTTTTCATTTTTATTTATCAAAAGATAAAAAAGATGATGGTATTTATGACAGAAAGGTAATTTTCTCAATCTATTATAATTTTACTATTATTTATCATAATCACTTTACCATTTAGATATGTTTAGATAATAAAGGATAAAATAAATAATATCATACATTAGAGCATAGAAAAAAATCATCCTATCTAGTAAGTTTTATTAAATCTTATAGGATGATTAAAATATTTTATTTTTTTTTGATAAATTATTAACAATTTTAGATTTAAAAGTTTCCCAATTTTCATCACTTTCACTATTTGTTATTGACGTTAAGGCTTCAAATAATTCATCTTCATTCAGAGTAACCTCTATTCCATTTGTTTGATATGTCATAATCATAGCCATCAATCCAGTTCTTTTATTAACATTTTTAAAGCAATGGGAAGAAACAATATTGAAACATAGCCTACATGCCTTTTCTTCAATTGTTGGATATGCATCTTCACCAAAAAAACTTGCAAATATGGAATTAACTGCTCCTTTAAATAATGAACCTGTATTATCAATAAACCCTATGTCTTCAGTATCTTCGCTAGCCTCTGCCAATTTATAATGTATATGTAAAATTTCTTCTTCTGACAAGTACTCGCCAGTATATCCATCTATCCTCATTTACTTCAATCTCCTTAAAAGAGCAGCATATTTTTTAATATCATTATTTAATAAATTGTTAAATGTTTCATTATTGACTTTTGGTTTGTTGATAAAAATTTTTAAATCTTCAAGACTAATGTTATTATTATTGGTTACTTCTTTATAATTATTTTCATATAATACATCTGCAATTTCAAAGTCTTTAATTACACTTTTTTCTAGTATATTTGCAATTTCATCATCACTAATTTGTTTTTCTTTTAAATAATTTAATATTAAATTAAAGCGGTCATAGTCCAATGCTATTGGAAACCATTTTATTATAGAAATATAATCAAGGTCTTCTAGGGAGCCAAAAAAATTAGCACTTTTTTGCAAACTATCAATAGGAATTTTGGTTAAAAATTCATAATTATTATTAAAGATAAATTCTATTGTTTTATCATCTAAAAATTGTTTAAGTATAGAAATCCTGTTTCCCAATTTCATTTGCATTAATTCATCTATTGAAATATTATTTAATCTATAAGCATTTTCATTTATAAGGCATTCCTTCTTTCTATAAATATTGTACCAAATTTCTAACGAAAAGTCTTTAACTTTGGCAAAAAATTATTGCAAAATAAAAAGTGTTGGATTAT
>CANRBB010000005.1 GCA_947628745.1 uncultured Bacilli bacterium
TGTTTGAGTTTTAGTAGTTTCCAGATGTGATAGAAGACTAATAAGTAAAAATCAGTTGAATATAGTTAAAATACATTATTATTTTGTCTTGTTATATTAATAGTTCTACAAGATTTTACTGGAACTCAAAAAGAGGTGTTCATTGCTAATAATTTGTATGTTATTTTTTCTGAATGTAAATAGTTTTTTCTTTTAATTTGATGTAATTTAGATTGTCAAGCATTTTATTGATTGCGAAAATCACTTCTAAGTATTGCATTATAATCACCAAGATAATTATATATGATTTTGTTTTTGGTGTCTTCTTTTCGACAAAAGCTTACAATCTTTGTAAAAAAGCTTGGTGAAATGTTACTGTACTCGTAAACAATTAGTTAAATAATTTGATATAAAATTGATATAAAAATAATATAAAAAACAATGGAAAAATATGTTGTGGTATAGTATAATGTATCATAGGTGATTAGATGAACTATCCGAGTGGTGTTAAAAGAAGTGGTAAAACATTTACTGCTAATAGTGCTAATTTTATAGACTATGCTAATCGTGGTATGAAATTAGAGGATGACCTAAATGTAACTAATCAATACTATTTGGATATGGATGTAGCTTGTATTTATAAGAAGCCTACTCCAATTAAAATTACAAAGGTAAACTATCCATCTCGGGATAAAGCAACGATAGAACAAGCTTTTTTTGTGACTCCTTCTACGACAGATTATAATGGAGTTTATAAGGGAAAATATGTTGATTTTGAGGCTAAAGAAACTACCTCATTAACATCATTTCCTTTAAATAATATTCATCAGCACCAAATTACTCATTTGCAGACAGTAAAGAAGCATGGAGGTATTGCATTCATTATTGTTAGATTTACGATTCTGAATGAGACATATGTGTTATTTGAAAAAGAATTAACCTATTTTTTAAATCATGAGAAAAGGAAATCTATCCCAATAGATTACTTTAGAAAATATGGTTTTCTATTGAAGGATAAGTTCAATCCAAGGGTTGATTATTTAGAAATTTTAGATAAAGTGGAGGTATTTTGATGGCAAGGAAAAAAAGAAAAAAGATAGCTAACGATGAAGAAAAAACAAGAAAGTATAATGCAAAAGATTTGAAAGGCGAAAAAAAAGCAAATTCCAAAATGAAAGATAATATTGGAATTAAAATTACTTTGTTAATAATATTGATTGCTATTTTAGTACTTTGTTTTATGAAGATGGGTTCTCTTTGTACTATCATCTTGGCAATTGGTGTTTTAATAATTTATGGTATTTATAAATTGTTGACGAGTTCCCATATGACGAGGAAGAAGAAAAAAATTATAAATGCTATTCTAATTATTTTCTTAGCAATAGGTATAATTGGTTTGGTAGCTTTCTCGGCTTTCCTTATATATATAACTGTTTCAGCTCCAAAATTTGATCCTAAATATTTGGATAAGCAGGAGTTGTCAATCATGTATGACAAAGATGGTAATATTATTCAAAAATTAGGTGCTGAAAAGCGTGAAAAAGTTAGTTATGATGAACTACCACAAGTATTAATAGATGCAATTGTTTCAACTGAAGATTCAAGATTTTATCAACATAATGGTTTTGATGCTCCTCGTTTCTTTAAAGCGACAGTTCAGCAGTTAATGGGTAATCGTAGTGCTGGAGGGGCCTCTACTCTATCTATGCAGGTTGTTAAAAATAGTTTTACTGATGCCACAGAGGATTCTGGTATCCGAGGAATTATTCGTAAATTCACTGATATATATCTAGCAGTATTTAAGTTAGAAAAAAATTATACAAAAGAAGAAATAATTGAATTCTATGTTAATAACCATTATCTTGGAGGCAATATATATGGTGTAGAAGAAGCAAGTCAAGCTTATTTCAATAAAAGCGTTGGCGAATTGAATTTAAGTGAAGCCGCAATTATTGCTGGTATGTTTAAAAATCCTGGGGGATATAGTCCAACGGCGTCTCCTGAGAATTGTACTCAAAGAAGAAAGACTGTTTTATATTTAATGAAACAGCATGGTTATATTACAGAGGAACAAGAAAAATTAGCTAATAGTATTCCTGTTCAGTCTTTAACAAAAGATACTTCGGCAAATGCCTCAACTGGAATTAGTCCTTATCAAGATTATGTTGATACAGTTGTAAAAGAACTTGAAGATAAATATAATGTTAATCCTTATAAAGTTTCATTATTAATTTATACTAATATGGATAGAAGTAAACAAGAAGGAATAAACAGAGTATTTACAGGTCAAAGTTATAGTTGGGTTGATGATATGATTCAATCAGGTGTATCTGTACTCGATTCTCAAAGTGGAAAAATCTTGGCTATCGGTGCTGGTAGGAATAGAGCGGCTGGAGATTATAATTTTGCTGTCGATATGAAACGTCAGCCTGGTTCTACTGCCAAACCATTATTTGATTATGGTCCAGGAATTGAGTATAATAACTGGTCTACATATCAACAATTTGTTGATGAGCCTTATACATATAGTGGTGGTAGAAGTATTATGAACTGGGATAGAGGATATATGGGAACGATGACTTTAAGAAGAGCTTTAGCACTTTCCCGTAATATCCCAGCTTTAAAAGCTTTCCAACAAGTTGATAAATCAAAAATTATTGAATTTGTTACAAATTTAGGAATTACTCCAGAAATCGATAATGGTACTTTACACGAGGCTCATTCAATTGGAGCTTTCGATGGTGTTAATCCATTACAGATGAGTGCCGCTTACGCTGCATTTTCAAACGGTGGTTATTATAATGAACCTTATTCCGTTACTAAAATAGTCTATCGTAATTCTGGTACTACTGTGGAACATAAATCAGAAAAGAAAAAAGCAATGAGTGATTCTACTGCTTATATGATTGCTGACGTATTACAAGACGTTACCCTTAATGGTGATGGTGGTGGAAGTATAAAGAATTATGCTGTCAAAACAGGTACTACCAACTTTGATTCTTCATATATTGCGGCTAAACATCTACCAAGTGATGCCATTCATGATTCGTGGGTTGTTGGTTTCTCTACAAAAACAGTTATGGCAATGTGGTATGGATATAATACTCCTGATAGTGAACATTGTATGCGAAATGTTCCTGCATCTGTGGAAAAAGATAAACTTTATAGAGCTTTGGTTAGAGAGGTTATAGAATCTAATAGAGAAGAATTTAGGATGCCTGATAGTGTTGTTAAACTTCCTATTATTAGTGGTAGTAATCCAGCTAAGGTTGCTCCTTCTGGTTACTCTGGCAGTGTAGTTTATGAATTATTTAAAAAAGATGCCCAGCCAAGTGGAGCATCTTCCAGTGGAGAAGTTGAGAAAAAACTTGATACTCCTTCTAATTTAAAAGCAACTTATGATGGCGGAGTGGTAACACTTTCTTGGGGTGCTGTTAATAATTTATATTCTGAATATGGAACATTTGGTTATAATGTCTATTTTGGTAATACTTTGTTAGGCTTTACTGAAGCAACTACATTTACTAAGCAACTTGCTAATCCATATGGAACTTATAAAGTAGTTGCGACGTATAAAAGTTACAGTGGTGTAACTAGTAATGGTGCAACATATACTTTGAAGCAACAAACTCCAGCAAAAACTGAGATTAAGTATACTATTAAATATTATTGTGGAACTTCTCATATTGGAGATGTGGTGAAAACTGTTCAGACTACTTCAAATGGCTATTATTTAAAGGAAACAGATATTCCCGATTATGCTAATATACCAACTACGTGTACAGTAACAGATAGAATTTTAAGTCAAAATATTCCTGGCTCAATAACTGATGGGGCTTCTATTACTGTTACTTATGCCCAAAAACCGACGCAATAAAAATATGTTTAAGAGGTACCCTTTGAGGTATCTTTTTTATGAAACTTAGTAATATGATGCTTTATTTTGTGCTATAAAATAGCTGATTAATTATCTATTGGCGTATTCTTTTAGCATTTCTAATAACTTGAAGAATTTTTCTTTTACTTTTCCTTTTGGTAGATATATTAAAAAATAAAACATAGCGTGTCAAAACCACCATGTTTTATTTTAATAATTATTTTCGATGTTGTAAAAATTACATTTAATCTTGTGTAAATGCTAAACTACTTGAGTAATATAGTGACTAAGTATATATAAATTAGTTTCTATAAAATTTTTCTAATTTTTTATATCTAAGTAGTTTTTTTATTGTGGCAAATGGAAGCTAATTGACATTCTTCGCACTTGGGACTTATAGCTTTACAATAATATCTTCCAAATAGAACTAATTGTTTGTGACGTTTACACCAATTTTCTCTTTTTATTTTTCTTTTTAACTTATTCTCAATAGCTCTCACATTATCATCTTTTTTTACTAAAGAAAGTCTTTTACTAACTCTTTCAACATGCGTATCTACAGCTAAAGTTGGATAGTTATATTGCTCACATAAAAAAACATTAATGGTTTTACGCCCCACTCCTGGAAATTTTTCCAATTCTTTTCTCTTAACAGGAACTTTAGAATTATAATTGTCAACTAATATAGTTGCTATTTGCTTTACATATTCGGATTTTTTGTGATAGGAGCCTATTGGCTTTAGTATCTCCTCTAAATCATTTAATGAAGCATCTTTTAACATCTCTAGATTAGGATATTTGTCAAACAGTATTTTGGTCACTTGATTTACTCTCTTATCTGTTGTCTGTGCACTTAAAACTATGGCTATTAATAGTTCATAGTCGGTGTTAAAGTTTAATTCACACCATGGTTCGGGAATAAGGGTATCCAAGTATTGTTCAATTAATTTTATATTACTCATCGTCACCATCGTCTTCCTCAAACCAATTATAGTCAAATATTTCTTCTAGTTGTTCTTCCTTATCTTTTTGACGATGATTATTTCTATTTTTTTCCACATCTTCTTTATTTTTAATTCCCTTTTTTCCCCATTCATAAAGAATTTTATCGATATAGCGCAAATTATTGACACCGTTGAAAGTAGCTTCTTTTACGGCCTCTTTTACTAATTCTTCAGTGCTTCCATTCTCAAGCCAAGACTTAATAATTTCATTTTCCATTGGGCTCAGCGTTCTGCCAAACTCTGTTTCAATAAAGGTAAAAACACTTTTATCCATTTCGGTTTTATTTTTATTTGATTCAGACATCGCTAATAAAGAAATTTTCTTGTAAAAATTATCAAGATTAATGACGTCTTCTAAAATGTTTTTTTCATTTTTGATAACATCGACTGAAAGAAATTTCTTGTCGGTTAGTAAAGAAATGTATTTCATAACTTCTTTTAAACTAATATTTAAATCTTCACTAATTTGTGTTGGATTAAAAGGAGATTTATCTTTTTTGTTAGATAGGTATATAAGAAATATAAATTCGTCTAGTTCCAATTTCAAATCAGAATATCTTTTTAGCAGAAAAAGAGGAATAACTATGTTACCACTTTTATAAAATTCAATAAGCATCTTATCCATTATACTATGTCGAATGACTAATTCGACTCCCTCCTTTCTTTATGGACTGGTCTATTTTGAGAAATTTTTCAGTATTTTTCAAATTGTCTAGTAATATATTATACTAAATTTTGTGTACCTTTCTTTAGGATAACATTTCCCTTTTTTGTATTATAATAATTTTTAGAATATTTTTCGACTAAATTGTTTTAACTAAAATGTT
The DNA here is from genome assembly GCA_947628745.1 of uncultured Bacilli bacterium. GTDB lineage: Bacteria > Bacillota_I > Bacilli_A > RF39 > UBA660 > CAG-417. The sequence goes on from CANRBB010000005.1 coordinate 5,688, forward strand.
TTAAACAATAGTCTTTTAAATCACTAGCATTATTTTTTAGTCTACGATACAAAACTTCTTTTTCTAATTCATTATAAATTTCTTTTATGTATGGTCCCCGGGAAATATTCAGAAATTCTATAATATCATCCGGTTGGACAGCCAATTCTTTTCTTGAATGAATGATTAAATTTTCATAACATCTCGCTATATCCTGCTTAGAAATATTTTTTATTGAACCGGCAATACTATTCACATATAGTCCATATTTATATAGATTGTATGGATCTAAATTATTAATAGTTAAGGCTTTGCGTACATCTTTCATTAATTCTTTTTCATTATTTGAAAAGCGATAAGTATTATCTTTTATATCAATCATTGCCCAAATTCCAATTAAGGAGTCGGTATTGGTAATGTTTTTTAAATTATTTAATTCTAAAATATCATCCAATTCCAAATCAATTAATAATTTTATACCTTTTTTAGCATTTTTGCTAGCAAATATTTTATCTAACTCCTCTTTTTTTCTTTCATAGGAAATATTTTTTAGCAAATGCTTATTATTGTTGATTCCGTCTATTACATTAGGAGCTAAATTGAAATCTAATTTAGTAGCAAATCTTACTGCTCTTAAAATACGAAGGGCATCTTCATATAGTCTTTCATTGGCGTTACCAACAGTTCTAATAACTTTAGCTTTAATGTCTGCTTTACCATTTAATAGGTCTATAATATTTTGGTCTTTATCCATGCAAAGAGTATTAATGGTGAAGTCTCTTCTAGTTAAATCTTCTCTTAAATCATCTATATATATTACCTTTTGTGGTCTTCTATAATCTAAATAAGACATTTCTTTTCGAAAAGTTGTTATTTCAAAGCGAGTGTTTTTTAAATATATAGTAACAGAGCCATAATCTTCTGTTGGGAGAATAGCCCCTTTAAAAATATTTACTAAATCCTTAGGTTTAGCATTGGTACAAATATCTACGTCATTTGATTTAATATCTAATAGATAATCTCTAACATATCCTCCTACTATATATGCTTTAAAACCATTGTCTTCTATTTTTCTAATAACTTTAGTAGCTGTTTCTAACAAATTTTTCACCTACCTTATCAAAATAATTTAGTGATATGAGGAATAAACAGCATAAAACCGATTATAGCTGCTGAGATTGCTAAAATAAGTACAGCCCCCGCTGCCGTATCTTTTGAATGACCTGCTGCAATATATTTTTCTTCTTCATTCATTCTAATCATATTATTTAAAACTTCAATTGCTGTGTTGAAACATTCAGCTGATAATACTAAACCAAACAGGATAATACAAATAATCCAATTAATTTTAGTAAATCTAAAATATATTCCAAATATAATAACTAAAAGCATTATAAGAATATGGATACGCATATTTCTTTCATTTTTAATGGTATACACTATTCCGTCATAGGCATATTTGAATCCCTTAAAAAAATGTATAGCGTTTTTCTTTAATGTTTTCATAAAACCACATATTCCTTCCATTTTGTTCAAGGCTTTCACAGTAATAAATCTTTGAACAAATATTATTTTTAGGCCTTACATCCGATAGATAATTGATTTAATCAATCAGAATGCCTGTGATTTATTTACTTGATTTTTATTTTTTAAAAAGAGGAAAGAAACTTTTCTTTACATGATAAATCTAGCCTTGTTTTCAGTTATCCCTAATTCAATTATACAGTAACAAACTAGTTTAGTAAACTCCATTTATTGGATGGTTTTTATGATTTACTATATATTTAGTTAAGTATAATTAAGTTGTTATTATGTGTCTATTTTACATAATTAGATATATTTTGACACTGATATAGTCATAGCTTTACAGCCTTTTGTTAATCAGTAACAGGTTTTGACAAATTTTTTGACAATTATTGACATTTTAATATTCTTGTATGATAGTTGCGGAAAAAATACGCGAGTCATCAGATAATGTTTATAAAGTAATGCAATTTATATTAATGTTTGATGTGTTGTGAATAAACTAGCCATATGTGCTTATAATTTTAAAGGCTTTGAAGCAATGGAATCTATATAAGTCCCCTGGGGTAAAAAATATAATGTTGATTAACTTAGTTTTAAAAGTGATAAATATCCATTTACTTTAATAGAGCTGATAGTATTTTTTATTATTACTTAGCATATGAATTCAAAATTAAAACTGCCCTATCTCAGGCAGTTTTAAAGACTTTTATAATTATTTATTTACAGCGTCTTTTAAGGCAGATCCTGCTTTAAATGTAGGCACTACACGAGCAGGGATACTAAGTTTTTCTCCTGTTCTTGGGTTACGAGCCTCGCGAGCAGATCTTTCAGAAACAGCAAATGTTCCAAAACCAACTAGTGGTACTTTATCTCCTTTTGTTAATGCTTCTGTAATTGTAGTAAAAACTGCATCAATAGCACGACTAGAATCAGATTTTGTTAATCCTGTTTTTTCAGCAACAGCTTCTACTAATTCAACTTTTTTCATAGTGTCAAACTCCTCCTATATTTTCTATTAAGCACTTACTATGCTTACATATTTAACTTATCACAACTCTAAATAAAATACAACAATATTAAGTTATTTTTCTTAAATATTGCCTATTTTTTTATTTTTTTCCTTCTAATTTCCTATTTATTTTATCTAATAAGTAGATAGCGTGGCCAATAGCATAAATAAACATGCATACTAGAAAGCTAGCAAACCAGAACAAAAAGGTTAAGGAAATATTAAATTCAGTATTAGTACAATTACTACTATATAAGCCACTTGAAATGCAAGCTGGAAAAAGATTACCTAAAATTATACCTGTAAATATACAGATTATCATAGTGATAATTGCAATTTTTTGATAAAAATTATAGTTGATTTTTTTTACCTTTTTTAAAGTTTTATCAAGCTCTGGTACTTCTTTTTTTTCTTGTTCAATTTGTTCAAATAAGTTATCTTTCATCTTTTTTCTTTCCCCTTTTTACTGGTTTATTTGGCTTTTCTTCATTATTGGTTTCTGTATTTTTATCTTTTTTCTTAACCCTGCTCTCTTTTTGTTTACTTGAAATGTCATCTTTATCTTTGTTCATGGCCTTTTTTTCGCAATATATTTTATATAGATAAATGTATCTACTAAATAATAGTAAGTATGCTGTATCAAATAATGTTAAAATTACTCCTCCTAAATTTGCACTACCTATTAAATTAATTAAAAGTTGGATTAAAGTAATGATCGATATAGCATAGTAATAGTATTCTGAACTTATCTCATCGAAAGGCAATTTATTGATATTAAAATCTTTCCACAATCTAGTTTCGGGTAAAAAAGTATATACCATAAAACATAAAATGAGAAGATTAGAAATTAATGATAAAATTGCTGGTAAGCCAAAAGATTGAAGTAAAGTGAAGATGGCTGCTCCGGTAATTAAGATATACAATATGATGTATATTATGTTAATAACATTAAAATTAGTTCGCCCTAACTTAGTTTTTAGTAAAATAAAGTAAAGTAATGCAACAATAAAAATTGCATTATGATTAAGAAGATTTCTTAACATTATAGTGGGTGTTAAATGATTGTTGACTGCTAATGCTTGGGATACTAGCAAAGTTAAGAATGCTATTAAAATGATGATATTTGTTAAGGTATTGGCATCATCATACCATTTAACTTGGTCTTTTTGTTCTTTCATTTTTTGTTATCGAGTAGACTGCTCGACATACCTCGCTTTCTTTTATTATTAGTGATATGTTTGTCTTATAACACTACCAATTTTGATTTTGTTTTAATATTTCTAGTGAATTTTACTATTACTTTAGACATTTATATTATTAAACGCCGATTTCTCGATTCTTAAAATTTAGGAAAAAATTTTTGATATCTCTTATTTTAGTGATATTTTTGTTACAAGTTATTACTTATCTTGACATCTTACCTTTGTGTATACCACATCTTTTTATAATTATCTTTTTAGAAACTGAATATTGTAGTTTAATTTTCTTTAATTTTAGAATCTTATAGTAAATGATTGTAATTGTTATTTCACTTCTTGTATAATTTTATTATAACATTTTCTAAATTATATGTATATGTTAGTATTGGTTAATTGAAGTAAAAATGTCTATTTAAGTAAATGACAGGGTAAAGAGATTGTATATTTACATTTAATTTGCTACAATTTGTTTGAATATGATATAATAGGACTTCAAAAGGAGGGGTATTATGATTCCAACTGTTGCTTTAGTAGGTAGACCCAACGTGGGTAAAAGTACTCTATTCAATAAAATGGTGGGGAAAAGAGTTTCCATCATTGAAGATATACCTGGTGTTACGAGAGACCGTATTTATGAGCAGGTAGTATATGAAGATTATAAATTTAATTTAATTGACACCGGTGGTATAGATGTATCACAGGAAATATTTAATAATGAAATAAGAGTACAAGCAGAGATTGCTATTGAAGAAGCTGATGTAGTCGTTTTTGTGGTAGATGGCCTTGAGGGTTTAACATTAAATGATTTAGCAGTAAGAGATATTCTTCGCAAATGTAATAAAAAAGTTATTGTCGCTATTAATAAAGCTGATGGTAAGGCTACGAATGACAATATCTACGACTTCTATGAATTAGGGTTTGAAAATTATGTACTAATAAGTGCTATACATAACACGGGTTATAATGATTTATTAGATATGATTTGTAGTAATTTTTCAAAGGTACAAAGTGAAGAACAGGATGAACGATTAAAGTTTTGTATAATAGGTAGACCAAATGTAGGAAAAAGTAGTCTTATGAACGCTCTCTTAAATGAAGAACGTGTGGTAGTTAGTAATATAGCTGGTACTACTCGTGATTCTATTGATTCCGTTGTCAAATACAATAAAGAAGAATTTGTGGTTATTGATACTGCCGGTATGAGAAAAAAAGGGAAAATATTTGAGGCCGTGGAAAAATATAGCCTAGTTAGATCAATGTTAGCGATAGATAGAAGTGATATTTGCCTAGTCGTAATAAATGCAGAAGAAGGAATTAAAGAACATGATAAGCATATTGCTGGATACGCTATTGAAAAAGGTAAAGGTCTGATATTTGTTGTAAATAAATGGGATACGAGAAATGATATAACCATTAATGATTTCACAAAATTAATGAGATCTGAATTTCAGTTTGCAACCTATGCTCCAATTGTTTTCCTATCAGCGTTAACTAAAAAGAGAATTAATACTTTAATGCCAGAAGTAGTCAAAGTTGGGGAAAATATAAGGAAAGAAATTAAAACCAATTTGCTTAATGATGTTATCATGGATGCCTATCAGCTTAATATTCCACCTAGTTACAAAGGAAAAAGACTTAAAATTTACTTTACAAGCCAAACTGGAATTAAACCTCCAAAGTTTACTTTTAGAGTAAATAATAAAGGATTGGTACATTTTTCTTATGAGAGGTATTTAGAAAATAAGATAAGAGAAAATTTTGATTTAGTAGGAACACCTATTACATTACAATTTAAAAATAGAAAGGACATATAATATGATTTTTAATTTTTTTAAAAAAAATAATAAAGAACAAGCATTAAAGGAGCTTGAGGGCTTGAAAAAATCTTATGAATTCTTAAATGAAAGATATCAAAAAAAGGCAATAACTCTAGAACAGTTTAGAATTCAGTGTGAATCTTTAACAAAAAAGATAGATAAATGTGAGAAAATTATAGGTAAATAATAGCAAGAAAGAAAGACCTCGACATATGATATTATAGGAGGTTTTTTTATGTTTGGAGATAGTTTTTTTAAAAGAGTTGAGAAAAAAACAAACGTAGATAAGGATACTATTTTATCTCTTGCGAAAAAAATACAAGATGGAAATATGAAAGATGAAAAGACTTTAAGAGAAGTAGTTAGTGAAATAAGTACTTTAACAGGTAGAGAAGTATCAAAGGAGAAAGAGGATAAAATAGTAAAAACAATAATGAACGATAACGTTCCAAATGATATTGATAAAATGTTTTAGAAAAATAGCAATATTTTTCTATTTTTTGTAGTGGTTTTAATACGGAGAAAAATCTTTACGTTAGTAATTTATTTTTTATTTTAGGTAGTAATTTATATTTTTACTTTGATATAGCACTTTTCTTAGTAATCTTTTTTTAATAAATTTTATTAGTATTTTGATAGTTTAATAAGATATTAACCGGTTATTGGTTCTTTTTTAGAAAAAAAAACATAAGTTTTATTGAATAAAGGAGACAAGATATGGAAAAGTTAGAAATTATTAAAAATATAGCTGAGAGATCAGGGGGAGATATTTATCTAGGAGTAGTAGGCGCTGTTAGGACTGGTAAAAGTACTTTTATAAAACGGGTTGTAGAAACATTAATTGTACCAAATATGGAGGATGAATATGAAAAAAAACGTGCTTTAGACGAGATTCCACAATCAGCTCAAGGTAAAATGGTTATGACAACAGAACCAAAATTTGTACCTAATAATGCTGCTAAAATTAAAATAGATGATTTTAGTTGTAATGTACGTCTAATTGATTGTGTAGGATATGTTATTAATAATGCCAAAGGGTTGGAAGATGAAAATGGACCGCGAATGGTTAAAACCCCGTGGTATGATGAAGAAATTCCTTTTGTAGAAGCGGCTGAAGTTGGTACGGAAAAAGTTATTAAAGATCATTCAACTATTGGAATTGTTGTAACTACTGATGGTTCGATTGGTGATTTTACAAGATCGGACTATATTGAAGCTGAAAATCGAGTTATTACAGAGTTAAAAGATATTAATAAACCTTTTATAATTGTTTTAAATACAACTCATCCTACTCTTCCTGAAACGCAAAGATTGGCGGAAGCTATTAAGGAAGAACATAATGTGCCTGTTATTCCAATGAATGTTGATACAATGAACGAAATTGATATGTATAAAATTTTGAGAGAAGCTTTATATGAATTCCCAGTATTAGAAATAAAGGTAAATATGCCGGAATGGATAGCTATACTTGATTATGATAATCCTCTTAAGAAAAAATATATTGAAATGATTAAGGAGAGTATAGTTGAGGTTGATAAACTACGGGATGTAGAAAATATTACTAAGCATTTTGTAGACTGTGAAGAAATTGAAAAGGCTTATGTGTCTGATGTCGACCCTAAGACGGGTATTATTACAATTAATTTAACGGCACCAAGTGAACTGTATAATACAACATTGTCAGAAATTATAAATATAGATGTCAAAAGTAAAGCCGATTTACTTAAACTATTCCAGGATTTTTCAACAGCAAAAAGAGAGTATGATAATATCAAGTATGCACTAAAGATGGTAAAACAAACTGGTTATGGAGTAGCTGTTCCATCACTTAATGATATGAAATTGGAAACTCCTGAAGTTATTAAACAAGGTCCTAGATACGGGGTTAAGCTTAAGGCCGTGGCACCATCTATTCATATGATAAAAGTAGACGTAGAAAGTACTTTTGAACCGATTATAGGTAGTGAGGTACAAAGTAAAGAGCTTATTGATTATTTAATGAGGGATTATAAAAAAGATCCAACAAGTATTTGGCAAAGTGAAATTTTTGGTAGAAGTCTTGATAATATTGTTCAAGAGGGTATTCAATCTAAAATTAATCTTATGCCAGACAACATTCGTTTTAAATTACAACAAACTCTTTCTAAAGTAGTTAATAAGGGCTCAAATAATATGATTGCTATTGTACTTTAAAAATGTCTTAGGACATTTTTTATATTTTATCCATTTCTAATTCATCATCAGATATGATTGTTCCATATTCAATATATTTAGTAATATCCTCTATATTATTTATATCTATGTAGTAGTAATTGTTGTAAAAATAGATTGGTGTTAAGTTTTCGATAAAAGAATAGTCAGCAACCTTTAAATAAAAACTTTTATTAAATAAAATGATTATTTTTAAGTCAATATCAGCGTTGGTATAAGTTTCTTCTTCTAATTGGATAGCCACTATATTTATGCCAGCTTTGTGCGGATATACTTTTACTTTGTATAAACCTCTTATGGGTAAAAGAAATTTTTTCCTTATTTTATAAAAAAGTTTTTTGATTATATCTACTACTTGTTCTTTGTCTTGCCAATCTACATTAGGGAATAATTTATCTTGAATAAATATCTTTAATTCTTCATCTATCATTTCAATTTTCACATCGCTCACCTATGGTATGATATGAAAAAAAGCTTAAATGGTTTCATCCAATAAGCTTTCTATTTTTTTTAATACTTCTTCTCGTCCTAGTTTAGTAACACTTGAGAAAACTATAATGTCATCCCCTACTACTAAGTCAATAGTATCCATAATTTGTTTGAGACATCTTTCTTTTTTACTACCCCCTACTTTGTCGGACTTTGTTGCGACAATGGTTACTGGTAAATTGTAGTATTTTAAAAAATTATACATTAAAACATCATCTTCAGTAGGTTTGATTCTAAAGTCAACTAACATGAAAACCCTTTTTAATTGGCTTCGTTTTTCCAAATATTCTTCTATCATCATACCAAATTTCTGTTGAGTCTTTTTTTCAACATTGGCATAACCGTATCCTGGTACGTCAATTAAGTAAAATTCGTTATTAACCCTGTAAAAATTTAGGGTTTGCGTCTTTCCAGGCCTTGAGGATGTATGTGCTAAATTTTTTCGATTCAGTAAGGCATTTATGAAACTACTTTTTCCAACATTACTTCTTCCTACTAATAAAAATTCAGCATCAATGCTATCTGGATATTGGCTACGTCTTGTTGCAAGGATTTCTAAGTCAGCGCTTTTAATCGTCATAACGGTCCTCCTCTGTGTTATTTTTTAAATATTTTTCTAGATTTTGATCAAGGTCTTTTATCAACTTGTCAGCTTCTTTGAAAGTTGCTACACGAGCCCCACTGGCCATTTTATGCCCACCACCATTATATTTTTCAGCAATTTTATTTATGATTGGTCCTCTCGAACGGATGGAAATTCTTATAACTTCGCTCTTGATATCTTCGGTTATGGTAACCCATACATAAATTCCTTCAATAAAATTAAAGTTGTTGATTAAGTTACCCGCAGCGGCACTATCCACATGAAATTCTTCTATTAAATCATTTGTGATTTTGATATAACCAACACCATGTTCTGTGACAATCATATTTTGTGAAATATAACCTTCTAAGCGTACTTCACTTAGTGGTCTTAAATATAAATTTCTATATAATTTTTCCACATCCATGTCATATAATTTCAAATATTGTGAAACAAGTCTAAAAGTTTTTTCAGTACAAGAATTAAACAAGAAGCGATTAGAGTCGCTAACTAAGCCATAGTAAAGGGTTTCAGCGATTTCTTTGTTACATTCTAATTTAGTGTTTAAGAACATATCCATTATTATTTCTGCTGTTGATGAAGCCTTATCGTCGATTAGTTCTAGTCCTCCAAAATCTTCTATAAAAGGGTGATGATCTATTTTTATAACATAATCATAATTTTCAAACTCTATTGAATCAGCTCTTTTTTTATCAGGAAGATCTACAACGATTAATAGGGCATTCTCTAATTCTTCCAATTTATCTAATTTGCCTATGTAGGAAAATTTAGTGCTACCATTACCAACCGCTAAAACTTTTTTTTCAGGAAAAGTTAGTTTGATTGAATCTCGTAAGGCAATTTGACTTGCCATGGCATCTGGATCAACGCCAATATGACGTGCTATGACGATGTTATTATATTTCTTGATATATTTGTAGATTTGTTTATACATTTTATCACAACCATTCTAACTATTTTTACTTAGAAATAATGTGTCTCTTGCTATCATAAGTTCCTCATTAGTAGGAATGATATAGATTGCTATCTTGGAATCATCGGTACTAATTTTTTGAATCTGTTCAGGATGATTATTTTTTTCTAAATCTATTTTTACGCCAAGGCAAGCTAAATTTTCACAAACTTTTTGGCGCGTTGGTATACTATTTTCTCCAACACCCGCTGTGAAGCAAATAACGTCAGCTCCGCCTAAAAGAACATAGTATTGTGCAATATAGTTGGTAATAGCACGGCAATATTTATTAAAAGCTAGCAAGCATTTTTCGTCACCATTATTCATACCATCTATAACATCTCTCATATCACTACTTTTCTCACTCATACCAATTAGTCCTGATTGTTTATTTAGATTTTCAATGGCTTCACCAATATTAAGTCCTTCTTTTTCCATGATATAAGGTAATATTGAGGGATCGATATCACCTGATCTTGTACCCATTATAATACCAGAAAGTGGGGTAAAGCCCATAGAGGTATCAATACATTTTCCATCTTTTACAGCAGTTATAGAGCCACCATTTCCAATGTGACAGATAATTGCTCTGAGGTCATTTCGCCCCATAATTTTGCTAATTTCTTCACTAATATAGCGATGAGAGGTTCCATGAGCTCCATACTTTCTTACTTTATATTCTTTGTACCATCTGTAAGGAGTTGCATAAAGGTATTGCTCTTTATCCATGGTACTATGGAATGTGGTGTCAAAAACAGCAACCATTATAGTATTTGGTAAAACATCTCTAAAAGCCTTTATTGCTGTTGCTTGTGGTGGATTATGTAAAGGGGCAAAGTCTCTTAGTTCATATAAATCATCAATTACTTTATCATCAATAACAACTGACTCATGATACTTTTCTCCTCCTGCTGTAACACGATGTCCTATACCTTCTATTTCATCTAAAGAGTTAATAATATTTAAATCTATTAATTTTTCCATCAGTATTTTGACAGCTGCTTCATGATCTGGCATTTCAACTTGTTGTTCAATTTTTTCATTACCATATTTAATGATATAATTACTATTTTCAATTCCAATTCTTTCAAATAAGCCACTGGCTATTACTGCCTCAGTATCCATGTTGAATAAACTGAATTTTAATGAACTACTTCCTGCATTTATAGACATTATTTTCATACGTAAAATCACATTCCTTTCTGCTCTTTTCATTTTTTAATACTTATAAAGTACATATAGTATATAGAGATTAATAAAATTAATTTCCTAATGATAAGTATTTCAAATTGTAATATCACTTCTTCCAACATATAATATTATACTATAAAAAGTAAAAATTTCATAGAAAAAAGAAAGCCTAGTAACCAATATCTTTAAAATAAGTTATTAAACTTTCTTGGATAATTAAAATATTGTGATATATTTTTACTAAGTTGTCATTTTCACTATCTACATTTTGTGAGTTATAGGTTATTAAATCATTACTGGTAGGATTATTATCAAATTGAAGTACAATATCTAGCATCTTTTTGATTTTTTCCAATTCAGCATAGATTTCTTTTTTCTTAGACTCAGTGTCTAAGTCATAAAATTTTGATATTAGTGTTTTAAATTCTTTATTTTCCATTTTTTCACCTATTTCATATCGTTTAAGTGGGCTAATCTTTCTCTTATTGAGGAGTCATAATTTTGCTTAGCTGTTTCGAACGTGATGTCGGTATTATCGATGTAATCTGTTTTAAATATCTCTTTTAATATACGATTTTTTGGTTCTTGCTTTGTGGATGGGCTATAACTTGAATAGTCGATTTTTTCATTTAATTTTTGTTTGCTTTCCATCTTGGATGTTTCATCGTATATGCCTAATTGTTTTTGTTTTTCTATGATTTTTTCACGGTAGTCAGCTTGATATATTTTTTGAGTACAATAGTTTCTAATACAGGTATTTAAGCCTTCAGCAATACCGTATTTGTTTATCTCAGTGGCAAGATTGTTGCCAACTTTTGCATATTTATCGTCCTCTGTTATTTTACCATTAGGGCTTTTGGCTAAAGCAACTAGTTTGGATCTTCTGATTAAAACATCTGATATTTCTGCTTTAGCTATTAAAGCTCTGGTTACTTGGGAATTAATATCATTAGTTATATTAGTTAATTCATCTATGGTAAGATTATATAAATCATCTTTAGTATGAGAATTAATAATTTTATTAAAATACTCTTTAATGGCGACGGTATTTATACCACGTTTCTCTAATTCTTCAATAACAATATCAAAACCACCAGCTTTAACCGCTTCTGCTTTTAAGGCTGATTCTTTTATTTGTTGTTTATAACTACTAATTACGATATCTTCCATACGCAACACCCTTTTTCTATCTATCATAATTATATGGTTAAAAGATATTAAAGTCAAATGAAACATAATTTATAATAGAGCTTTGATTATCAAAGTAAAGGTAATTTTTATAAGATGTACTAGATTTAATATGGTATATATTTATAAAATTCAATTTGTTTTGATTAGATTAAGAATTTACACTATTATGAATAAAATTTTATAACTATGATTTTGGTAAACATTAACTATTAAAAAAGATAGGCTTTTCGCCTATCGAGTAAGTTATAAAAATCTATTATTTATTTGAATAACTTCCGCTAACTTGATTTAAACCATTTTGAACAAGTCTACGTGTAATTTCACCACCTACTGAACCATTAGCACGGCTAGTAGCATCAGCTCCTAAATTAACACCAAATTCGTTAGCTATTTCATATTTCATTTTTTCAATAGCTTGTTTAGCACCAGGAACTTGCATTTTCATTTGAGAGTTACTTCTGTTTGTCATTTATTTTCACCTCCTACACTATTAGAATGTGTAAGAGTCAATTTTTCATACAGTTTTTTTATTGGAAATTTATAACAATTCGTTAATATCTTCTATATCTCTTATTTTTATAGTATTAATGTTTTCAATAATATTAGCAATAATTGTTTCATAGTCAAAATTTTTTTCCATTTCTTCACATAGCTTTAAATTAGGATTTATAACTGGATGTTTGGGAACAAATATAGTACAGCAGTCTTCGTATGGTAAAATACTTGTTTCATATGTATCTATTTTTTTTGCTATATCTATTATCTCTAGTTTATCTAAACAAGCTACTGGTCTAATAATAGGAAGACTAGTTACTTTATTAATGACTTGCATACTTACTAGTGTTTGACTGGCAACTTGTCCAATACTTTCTCCGTTAACAATAGCATATGCTTTATATTTTTTAGCTAATTTTTCCATAATTCTGTACATCATACGTCGCATTATAGTTATTACATAATCTTGATGACAATTTTTATAAATTTCTTCTTGTAGATGTGTAAAATTAACTATATGTAAATTGATTGTATCTGTATAATTTATCAATTTTTTTGTTAAAGTGATTACCTTTTGTCTAGCATTTAAGCTAGTATGAGGAATAGCTTCAAAGTAGACACAATCTAATTTAACTCCCCTTTTTAAAGCTAGGTAACCTGCTACTGGTGAATCTATACCACCACTTAGCATTAACAAAGCACGTGGTTGGCTACCGACAGGATAACCTCCACTTCCTTTGAATGTATCTGTATAAATATACGTGTTTTTAGAAGTTATTTCAACTTTTAAAAGTAATTGTGGGTTGTGGACATCTACTTTTATATTTTTAATATTTTTAAGAATGAGAGCGCCAATATTTTTAGCAAAAGTTGGGCTATCATAAGGAAAAGATTTATCTGATCTTTTAACTTCTACTTTAAAAGTATCGAATGTTTTAGTGGATAAAACTTCTAAAATTTTTTGTGAAATATCTTCAATATTAGTATTTGTTATATAAGCAAGATGATACGTGTAAATGCCAAAGATATTTTTTAAAATTGCATTTATTTGTGAAAAATCATTATCATTAAAGAAAATTAACATTCTAGATAAATCTTTAACTATTTTGATATTAAAATTATTTAATTTGTGTTCTATATTATTGGTTAAAGTTTTAATAAAAAAATTACGATTACCTTTTTTGGTAGTTAATTCTCCGTACTTTATTAATATTACTTGATTCAAAATATCGCCTCCAAGTCATTATAATATACTAAATCAGGTTATAAAATCAATAAAATGTACTTGCGTACATTTTATTATTCAAATTTTTCAATTATCAAATAAGGATAATAGTTTTTGATATGCATTTTTGTCTACTATTGATATAGCTTTAATAGCTAAATCAAGAGATTTTTTATAATCACCCTTAAAAAAATTCTTTTTGGCTTCTTCTAGATTTGTATCTACTCCTTGATAGTGAGCTCGATAGCGATTACCATATACCATACAGCTTTCAGCTAGGGCTGCTGTTTTTATCATTTCGTTGGTAGTGTTATATAACTTTAAAACTAAATCTCTTGCTGTATCTACCCTTGTATTTAAAGTCTTAATTACTATTGGTTTTTTCTCTAGTTCTTTTATGACCTCTTTGATAGCCTCATTAGCCTCACTCAACTCTACGAAGTAGTTATCACTAATTAAAGGCAGTTTATAACTTTTAATTTTTCTTTTGCTATTTTGAAGAAATACTTCTATTTCGATTAATTGCTCACGTGCCCTTTGCTCATCATCATACATATTTCCTAATGAATTTAGAGCTGTATCTAGTTCATCAGACATATTTTTTATGCGAACGGTTAATTCCTCTATTTCCTTATGTAGTGTAGAATATGGTGTTGATTTGTTTTCTACTTTAGATAAAAGTTTGTTATAATCATCTTTAATTACTATTAAAGTTTTTCTGTCTTCTTCTATAATTTTAACATCGTCTTGGTTTAAATCATAATTACTTTTAATGGTATCAAGTTCATTGAATACTTCTTCAACTACTTTTTCTGTTTTGATTAATTTTTTGGAAAAGTCTTTTTCCGCTTCTTCATAAACTTTTCGACTTAGTCTTTCTTTTTCAAAATCAATGAATAGGGAATCAAAGTAATCTAAGATGGTTTTTAATTCAAACATACAATCTTCTAAGTTTAATACCCTTATTTTATCTAATAGAGCACTTATTTTTTTGTTTGACTCTTCAACATTGTAATCTATATTTAGATATTCAAGGGGATAGCCTTGATTCTCCATATCCACTACTACTTCATTTACTTCTTTGATACGTTTCGGAATTAATTCTTTAGCCATTAATATTAAATCAGGTACTTCTTTTATTACCAAACTTATGTGTTCTATCATGGCGTCTAAAGCTTTTACTATATGCACTACTTCATTATATTCATTTTTTTCCATGGCATTTTCAAAGCCTAAGAAATTTTTTTCGATATTTTCTAATTGAAGTGTAATAGCATCTTGCATTTCATCATATAAATTTTTGTGTTCTTGATATTCACTGTTTAGTTGGCGATATTTATTTTTTAATTTGGTAACTATACTTCGATATTTCTCATCACTTAAAGTTATTTCCTTTATTTCTTCTAATAAAGATTCACTGGACTCGCGAACTTTATATATTTCTAATTCTGTTTTGGCAAGGCGATAAAGACAATTTTCAAAATCTCTTTTTTCAATAAATGTATCAATATCAATTAACATATCATCTAATTTTGGTAACCTTTCATTTTTGATAATGTCGTTTTTTTCATTCCAACGTTTATACTTGCTTTCTAAATCTTCGTTTTTAATGATTGGTTCTACTCGAGATAATTCTAAAGAGATAGGGATACTGGCCACCGTATTTTTTTGAACGTCTAATTCTTCTAATAACTTTTTATATTTTGCTACCTTCCTTTTTTTACTTAAAAAGATGAATGTAATAATAAGTAAAAGAAGTGCAAAAGAAAAAATTACAATACATAATATAAGATTATTTTTCATTCATAAATCACCTCTAGCCTGTAAATATTTTATCACAGAAAGAGCATATATTTCTACTTTTTTTTACAATATTAGTTACTTGGGTGAAATTTGATTGAGATGGAGGGCAAATATTTTCATAGGAGGGCAAATATTTTCGTGGAAATTATTGACAGATAAGCTTTTTGTGTTATAATTTATCTTGCATGTTGAATTAGACTTGTTGTTTGTAACAGCGTGATTAGAGAATTTAATGTGTTTTTCAATTATAGTTTAGTAACCTGTGCTGTTAGGCGAAAAAAATAAGAGAAACTCCCTAAATTATGACTAATCTGTTTAATGTAATATGTAAAAATTAAGAAAGGAGATTGAATATGGCAAGATATACTGGTCCTAGTTATAAGAAAGCTCGTCGTGTTGGTTTCTCTATCAGTGAAACTGGAAAAGAGTTAGCTCGTCGTCCTTATGCTCCTGGTCAACATGGAAAAAATCGTAGAGCAAAACTATCTGATTATGGTACTCAATTAAAAGAAAAACAAAAACTTCGTTTTATGTATGGCTTAAATGAGAAACAATTCCGTAAGACATTTGAAGAAGCTGGTAAAATGAGTGGTATCCATGGTGATAATTTCCTAAGATTACTAGAGTCTCGACTTGATAATATTTGCTATCGTTTAGGTTTTGCAACTACTCGCCGTGGTGCTAGACAATTAGTTAATCACGGACATGTTACTGTTAATGGTAAAAAAGTAGATATTCCATCATATAGATGTAAACCTGGTGATGTAATTGCTATTAAGGAAAACTCAAAAGAGCATAAAGCTGTCAAAGAAGCATTAGAAAAAGTTACTAAACGAGTTGAATTTGTTACTTTTGATGCTACTAAGATGAGTGGTACTTATGTGAGATATCCAGAACGTAGTGAATTGAATATGGATATTGATGAATCATTAATTGTTGAATTTTACAATAAATAAAAGATATCATGTAAATAAAAGGGTGATATCTTTTTTAGTACATTATTTTTTCAAAATGGCAGTTTGGAACATCTTTTAATAATATTTTATTATTTTTAACTAGTATGTTTTGTAAGATAGGGAGTATCGAGGAGTGTGTAACAATTAAGACGTTTTTTTCTTTATAGTCAGTTAAAATGTCTTGAACAAATAATTGGCATCTTTTCACAACACGGCTTATTGATTCAACGTTTAAATCGCTACTGTTGACTTTTAAGTCTAGATACTTTTCTTTATCAAATGAAGAAAGAGCTTCTTCGGTTAACTGTCCCATATTCCTGGCGATAAGGCGCTCATCTTTTATAATATATACTTTATCTCCAACTAGCCCAAAAGCGGTTTCTAAGGTTCTAAAAAGTGGTGATGTATAACATATATCTAGAGATAGATTTTTAATTTTTTGTCGTAATTTTTTTACATGATGAACACCATTATTATTTAAATGAGTGTTCTTTTGACCTTGGATGATTTTTTTCTCCGAATAATCAGTCTGTCCACTGGATACTAAATATATTGTTGTCACTTTAATCTCCTCTTTAAGAAAATGAAATAATGAAATATTTCTTTTTACCTCTTCTAATAATTACGTATCTGCCACCTATGGCCTCTTTTTTAGTAATCATATATTCCTGACTGTTAATTTTAATACCATTAATGCTGATTGATGAGGTAGATATGAATTCACGTGCTTCTCTTTTACTTTTACAAATAGATGCTTCTACTAATAAGTCAACGATATTCATTTCATTTGATATCTCATATGGTGTTATTCCTTTAAAAGCTGTTTCTATTTCATTTTCATCTAACTGTTTAAGATTTCCATTAAATAAGGCTTCACTTATTTTAACAGCTTCCTCATATTTTTCTGCACCATGTAATTCTGTGATAATTTCTCTTGCCAAAGCTTTGTGTGCCTCTCTTAATTCAGGGTGTTCTAAATTTTTCTTCTCATAGTCTTCTATTTCTTCCTTTGATAAGAAAGTAAATACTTTAAGATACTCTATTACTTTTTCATCATCAACATTAATTAGGTATTGATATAATTCATAACTTGTGGTTTTAGCATCATCAAGCCATAGTGCGTTGCCTTCGCTTTTTCCAAACTTTCTACCATATTTATCTACAATTAGGGGCATGGTGAAAGCATAGGCTTGTTTGCCAGTTACTTTTCTAATTAAGTCTACACCTGTTGTAATATTACCCCATTGATCAGAACCTGCAACCTGCATTACACAATTTTTATTTTGAAATAAATGAAGAAAGTCATAGCCTTGAATCAAAGTATATGAAAACTCAGCAAAGGTAATACCTGTTTCTAATCTTCTCCTGATTATATCTTTGTCAAGCATATAATTTATATTAATATTTTTACCTACATCTCTTAGGAAATCTACTAAATTAAATTGTTTAATCCAGTCATAATTATTAACAACTTCAACATTACCATTAAAAATTCGTTCGACTTGTTCTTTAATGCCGATAAGATTTTTTTCTACCTGTTCTTTAGAAATTATTTCTCTTTCTGCCGTAGGTCTAGGGTCACCAATTAAGCCTGTGGCACCACCTACTAATAGAATTGGTTTATGGCCCATCCTAGCTAATCTTTTGGCAGTAATTAGTGATGAGTAATGACCTAAGTGTAGGCTGTCGGCAGTTGGATCTGTGCCCCAATAAAAGGTTAGGCTTTCTTCGTTTATTTTTTTTGAGATGTCGTCTCCGGCTATATCTTTTATTAGTCCTCTCCATTTTAACTCTTCAAAATTTGTCATTAATATTCCTCCTTTAATAATATTTCTATGGTGAAATACCATCATGAAATCAACTAGTTGCTATATAGAGTGTTTTTAGGTTTAGTTTTTGGCTTTATTTTAACATTATATTATTGCGTCAGTATGTAGTCGTAATTTATAGTAATAAAGAAAAATTTAATGGTATCAAAAAAAATCCACCCTCTTAAGGGCGAATTTTTCCGCGGTACCACCTTATTTTTAGCTTTGCTAACACTCAATATCTTAAGGCGATAAACCTTTTTTCTCATAATGTGTAATTCAAAAGTATTATTATTTCTATTTCCACCGACCATAGAATCTCTATAAATATATAATAAATTTTACTTTTCATTAGTCATTGAAAAATAAATATATTAATGTTAAAGTTATGAGAAGATAACTTAATATAAATAATCGTCCAAATTTATATAAGTTCTTCTCATTTATATTGTAACATTATTTTTGTTAATTTCAAAATGTTTTTTGTATACTTTTGCAAAAAAATGCTTATTTACATCCGTTAATTGTAATTATTGAGCATTTTCTAACTTTTCTAAAACTTTTTTGGTAACTTCAATGGCTTTTTCTCTTACCTCTTCAGCAGCCTTTTCCAAAACAGGAGTTCCTTTTTTTACTGCTAAATCTACTAACTTTTGGGCTTGATCTTTTATTTCTTCACCTTTCTTTTTAGCTATTTTTAGGACTTTTTCTTTATCTAAATCTTCTATGTTTTGTTTGATTTCAGCAATTTTTATTTCAAATTCCTCTTGAATATCTTTTTTATCTAATGATTTTACCTTAGTCATTAATTCATCTGTTTTTTCTTTTAAATCCTTTCTTAATTCTGAACCTTTTTTAGGTGCAAATAGCACTCCTAAGCCTACTCCTAACGTAGCTCCTGCTACAAATGTTCCAATTCCTTTTTTATTACTCATAATCATTCTCCTTCTTTTTTTTATTTTTTCTTGTTCTAAATATCTTAGCGATGACAGTAGCAGATGTGTCTAGAAATTTATTTGTTACTATTGATACGCTATTGCTCAATCTGTCTACTGTGTCAAACAAGGTATTCATGGAATTAACCTTTTCATCGACATTATCGATAATTTTATCGGCCTTATCCATAACCTTGATTGTTTTTAATCCTAAGATAGTTAGTACTATTAATAATATTATGCCTATTATATATAATAATACTTGTAATACGAAAATTGTTGTATCCATTTCATTTCCTCCTTTTATTCATACATTGAATCAATTAAATCGAATAAATTGTCTTCGTCACTAGTATTGGCCTCAGGTAGTTTATCATGTGGTGTTTCATCAACCTTTGAATCTTTAATAATAATAGTATTGTTAGTGTCTTCAACTTTAACTTCGCATCTTGGACTGTCTAGAGCTTTATTTTTTTCACTTCTGGTTGTTTTATCTTTATCAATGTAGTCTTTATTATATTCAAGTCCTAAATCTTCAAAATACTCTTCTGCATCTCCCATAGTGATATTATTAACTTCTGGAGTAGCCTCATCATTTGTTAAGTCTAGCAGCAAATTATTTGGAAGAGTATGGTCCTCACCTAAATTGTCATCGTTATTAATATCACGATTTAAATGGCCGAATGCTTTCTTTCGTATATCATCTAAATTCATTTTTTCGTGACTAATGGCACTACTTAATCTTATTTCTTGCTTAGTCTCCCTAGTATTTTGATTGGTTTCCGAAACAATTCCATATATTGGTGAAATTATTGGTGATGGTTTAAAAACCTCTTTTTCTTTTTGCTTTTCGTATTTGCCATATTCATGTGGGGTGTAATTTTCTAAGTAGCTTTCTGTTTTGGTTGCCTGATATAATTTAGGTTCAGGCTCCTTAGGCATAATATTATTTGATAAATCGACCTCGACTTCTCTTTTTATTTCGCTTCTTCTTTTGGGCTGGGGCCTTTCTTCAGGCATTCTGTCAGGTTGTTTATAGATTTCTTCATCGCTTCTTAAATCATCATCTGTAACAATAGTAAATTTGGGTTCTTCTTTTGGCTTACTTAATTCGCTGTCCATGAATGTTTCTGGAGATGGAAGGGGCGAGGTATTAAAGTTATTTGCATTTTCTGTTTTCCTTTCGGGTGGGATTATCCTTTTAGCAATTGGTTTTTCCTCAATTGTGTTTTTTTCTACTCCAATATGTTTCTTTTCTTTTTTTTGTTTGTCAGCTTTCGTTGTTTTAGGTTTTTCTTCTATTTCTACATACTCTTCTTCAAAAAGAGCATTTTTAAGCTTATCTAATAATTTCATAAAGCACCTCTCTACTCATCATCGCTAGTTATGTCTATTTGATCTTCGTTTGGTAATCCACTATTTCTGTCATTACTTTTATCGTATTGTTCAATATAATCAAGGTAATTTGTAGTCGATTTCTTACTAGTGAATATATTGAAGTTTTCCTCCTTGTAATTAAGAACATTATCCCCAACTAGAGTGGCTAAAACTTTGTCATTATATTTTAAAGAAGATAATACTTGGCTAATATTGATGATAGTATTATTCAAATGACGTTCACTAGTATATACTTCTATTTTACCATAATTATAGACAGCTTCAACAAAATATTTATTATTTATTTCATTTATTTCTAAATAGCCATCTGTTTTTCTTTTTTTTGAACTTATCTTTTTGGAAAAATAGCTATTTTTATCTTCCTTGTAAGTATTGGGAGCTTTATTGTAGTACCCTACCGCATCTATATATATATAGTATTTATTATTGTATTCATCGGCAAGAATAGTATTATATTCTTCCTTATTTACGATTTTTAAAGTATTTGGAATATAATAAGAATAGCCATCAAAAGAAATGTTTTTTAAATTGTTGTCTTGCAATAACACATCATCGATTATGCTATCAATACTGCTTGATTGCAAGGTATCAATACTGCAACCAGTCGTTATTAATAGTATGGTTAATAATATAAGTATTCTCTTTTTGTTCATAGTCACACCTACTCTATTCATTTATTAAATTATACCAAAATTATTTATCACTTGCTAGCTTTTAGGTAATAAATTTTATTGCCCCTACTGATGAATTTATCTTCGTATTCTGTGGTAATGCGATCGGGCTCTTTTTGATTGAGGTCAAAGGTAATTTCACTTAAGCTATATTGCTCTTGGCTTAATGTTTCAAGGGAGTAGATAAATAAAGCTTCATTATCTGTTCTCAACTCAATGGTATGTTTATCTTTAAATATTTTATCATATTTGTCTAGGAAAATTTTACTGGTTAGGCGACGATTATTGTGTCGAAGTTTAGGCCATGGGTCTGAAAAATTGAGAAATATTTTACTAATTTCTTTAGTAAAAACTTGATCAATTTCTAAAGCATTTAGTCTTAATACCTTTAGATTCTTTAGCCCTTTTGGCAGCATAGGTAAACTACGAGCTAAAACATTGTCCTGTTTTTCTATACCGATAAAGTTTATATTAGGAAATTTTTCTGCATGTTGTCTTATAAATTTCCCCATACCCATTCCTATCTCTACATATATAGGATTGTTATTGTTAAATAATTGATGCCAAGAGGCCTGGTATCTGCTAGCATCTTCTACAATATATTCTGAATTTTTAATTATTTCTTCTTTATTTTTTATATTTCTTAATCTCATATGAAACCTCTTCATAATTTTAGTTACATGATATATATTAACATATTTTTTTAATTTAGCATACAATATCAAGAGGAGTGACTGTAAATATGAACTACAATGTGCCTTTTAGTCCCAATAATTATTCAACTGTATTTAATCCCATTATGGACCCATTCATTAAGATGCAACAGCTTGAACAAGAAGTTTATCAGTTAAAGAATGGTGTAAACAATCTCGAAAGAAGAATCTCAACTTTGGAAAATAATAAAAATAATAAAAGTAGTATAAGTCATTTGAATAGTGATGTGGGAACAAACAATGAGGGCTTATACATGATTTAGGGTTTAAATACCAATGTTATTAACTTAAGAGAGATATAATGTGTTTAATAATGTTTTTAAACTATCTCTTTTTTTATGTGGAAATTAAAAAAGGCACAAATACGTAGTCTTTAGATTATGTTTAAAAGGCATTTGGTTTCTTAATATGTTTTTCGTTTATTTATATGATATCGATTTTTAGTATTATTAATCCTTTGATTTTTTCTTCCTGTTTTAACTGGAACTATATATTTTTTCAATGTTTTAGTACACTTTTTTTATTTTCTTTATTAAATATGGTATACTAATAATGGATATAAGGGTTATGAGATGGTTGAAAAATAAAGGTATTTTTAGAAATTACTAAGTTTCATAGTAAGAGGGAGAAGATGGTATTATGTATAAGCTAGTTGAACTTGAAAAAGATAAATATGAAGAATTTGTTAAAGATAATAAATATAAGTCTCACTTTTTACAGTCTTATGCGTGGGGGCAATTTGCTAAAGAGAAAAAGAATCTTATTCCCTATTATGTTGGTTTAAATAATGAGGGAAAAATTGAAGCAGCTACTTTGTTACTGCAAAAGAAATTGCCACTTGGTTATTCTTATTTTTATGCACCGAGAGGTTTTGTACTTAACTTTGAAGATGAGGCTATTCTTAAATGTTTTACCCAAGAAGTTGTTAAATTCATAAGGGGAAAAAAAGCTATCTTCCTAAAAATTGATCCAGATATTATTAGAAATAGAATTAACTATTTGAATGAAAAAGTTGAGATACCATATGATGCAGAAAAAATATTTAAGTCAATTGTTAACTGTGGTTTTAAGCATAAAGGCTTCACCAAAAACTTCGAAACAATGCAACCTAGATATACATTTAGAATAGATCTTAATCAAGATATGGATACTATTAAGGATCATTTTTCTAAAACTACTAAACAGAGAATCAATAAGGCAATTAAAATTGGATGTAAAGTAGAAATTGGTACAAGCGATGATTTGGATAAATTCTATGAGTTAATGATGAAAACAGAAGAACGAAAAGATTTTGTATCTTATGACAGTAGTTACTATAAATGTTTATACGAAATATATAATAAGGATAATAGTATGACTTTATTTTTAGGTAAAATTTTCCCTGATAAGATTTTAACTGAGCTTAATAAACGTAGGGAGCAATTGCAATTAGACATAGATGATATTTCCTTAGAGCAAGCGGGAAAAAGTGCCAAAAACAAAGTAAAAGAATATACAAGACAATTGGAAAGTGTAGAGAAAGATATTGCTAAATTCAAAGAAGTTAGACAACAATATGGAGAAGAAATTATTTTAAACGCCCACATGATTATTGAGTATGGTGATAAAGCTTGGGTTCTTTATGCAGGTAATGAAAATATTCTTACTGAGACATATGCCAATTATTATACATATCTTACACATCTAGAATATTGTAAGAAAAAAGGATACAAAATATATGATCAATTCGGAACAATTGGGGATTTACGTAAGGAAAATCCTAGATTAGGGTTGCATGAATTTAAAAAGAAATTTGGGGGCGATTACATTGAATTTCTGGGAGAATTCGATTATATATGTAATTCGTTAATGTATTTTGCTTTTACAAAATTAGTTCCTCTTTATAGAAATATCGTAAAAAAGAAAAATAAGAAGGTGATGAAAAATGAAATTAGTAGAAATTGATGAGGAAAGTTTTGAAAAATTAGCTTTAAAAAGTGAACAAATTACTTTTCATCAAACTAAGGAATGGGCTGATTTGAAATCTTTTAATGGATGGAAACATTTTTATATATCTTTGGAGGATAATAAGAAAAGTTTGGGCTGTGCTTTGTTGTTGGCAAAAAAAATACCCGTCCTAGATAAATATATGTTTTACTCTCCTCGGGGCTTTCTAATCGACTATAAAAACAAAGAAATTTTGGCTGAATTTACTAGGCAATTAAAAATCTTTTTAAAAGAAAAAAAGGCTATCTTTATTAAAATTGATCCCTATGTTTTTTATAAGGAGCACGATAATAATGGTAACCTAGTTGAAGGTGGTTTTGATAATAGTGATGTAGTTTCTAATCTAACTGATTTAGGTTATAAACATTTTGGTTTTAATTTGATGCAAGATACACTTCAACCTAGATGGATGCACGCTATTGATACAAGTAGAAGCATGGATGAGGTTATGGCTGATATGGAATCTAAGACAAGACAGATTCTAAGGAAAAATGAAAAATGTGGTATAGTAACGAGGGAAATTAAGAGAGATGAAATCAAGATATTTAAAGATATCATGCAACATACTTCTGATAGAAGAGAATTTATTGATAGACCCTTATCATACTATGAAAGAATGTGGGACTGTCTCAATAAGTCGGGGATACTAAAAATAAGAATTGCAGAAATAGATTTTAATATTTACAAGAATAATACCATACAAGAATTAGAGCAATTAAAAAAGGAATTAGAGGACAGAAAGTACAAGAAAGAAAATGGCGTTCTAAAGATGAATGATAAAAAATTTGAGCAAAAAAATAAGCAAGATGAACAGTCTATTGAGAGGTTAAAAAAACAAATTGAAAAGATTGATAAATATAAAGAACAGTATGGTGATAAACCAATTCTAGGAGGCATTTTGTTCCTTATTTATGGTAATGAAGTATTATCATTATATGGAGGTTCTAAAAAAGAGTTAATGACGTTTCAGTCAGCATATACCCTTCATTTTGACGGAATAAAATATGCTGTTGAAAAAGGATATAAAAGATATAATTTCTATGGTATTACAGGTGACTTTAGAGAAGAAAATCCTTTATATGGATTATATCTTTTCAAAAAAAGTTTTGGTGGTACAGTCATAGAGTTAGTCGGAGAGTTTGATTTGATTATTGATAAACTACTATATAAAAGTTATAAAACGTCATTTAGTGTTTATCACGGAGTTAAAAATTTGGCTAAGAAAGTTAAAAAATAAGCTATATAAAAATGTAATTTGCTTGAGATAGTTATATGAACAACCTCTTTTAGCAAATTACATTTTTATTGACTCTTTCTTTTTTTGGTTTTTTTGAAGATTCTATTTAAGAAATTTTGTCCAAAGATATTTTCTAAAGTTTTTGTTTTGTAAATTATGATGAAATATATCAAGGCTCCCACTAAAGTATAGACTATGATTATAGGAACATTTAAAATTCTATTAGAGGTATAATTTGGTATAAACTGTCCTAAAAGGCATAGTGAAATGCTCATTACAACTGTTGCACAGGTTATGGTGATGACTTGTTTTACAGTTTTTTCATAATTTATATCATACCTTTTATGAAGAATATATAAACAAATGATGAGAGAAACAAGATATCCTAAAATAGTGGCACTGATATTCCCATAGAATGGTGGTAAACCCATTTTATTGAAATTCTTCATAAGCGATACATTAAGAAGAAGTTTAATAAGACAACCTGCGAATAAGCTAATAAAAACTGTTTTGTAGTCTTTTAATACTTGAATGATAGTGACAGCAGTTGTATATAAACTCATAAATAGAGAAACAAAAATGAAGTAAGAGAAAACAGGAGGGCCAAATTTACTAGGGCCGTAAAATACTAACCATACTGGTTTTGCTAACATGCTTAAGCCGACAGTCATTGGAGCTGTAAATAACAAAAGTATTTGGAATGTTTGATTTACTTTCTTGTTGATATCTTTTTGATTTTTAATAACAAAACTTTCAGTTAAAGTGGGAATTAAACTGACAATTATTCCTGTTGATACTGAAGTAATAATCATATTAAATTTTGAACCCCAAGTAGATATCACACTCATAATACTTTCGGCGTCGCTAGTGCTATAATCCTTCATGGACCCAATAGTTTTTACCACAGTGGCCATGTCTATAAAGTCATACATAGATTTGAAGATATCTATCATAATGAATGGCAGAGAATAAATTAAAATCTTTTTTATGATTTCTTTGTTGGTAATCTTTGGTTCTGCTACTTTTAATTCCTGTTTTTTTAACTCTTTTTTATTCTTTTTGACAATGTCTAATAAGTAAAAGTAAGATATTAAAGCACCGGCAGTAGCTCCGAAAACAGCTATACCAACAGTAGTTTCTAGTGATAAATGGAAAACTTTCATAGATAGATAACTACCAATTATAATAATTAAAACTCGTACAATTTGTTCAATAACATTGGAAATAGAGCTAGGTGTTAAATACTTATGGCCCTCTAAATAGCCACGATAAATGCTTAGGATAGGAACAACTAAGATGGCAGTAGAAATTACCCTGATAACAAAGGTAACTTGAGTTATGGTATTACCACCTTTTAATTCACCAAGTATTAAGTGAGCTACTTGTGGGGCAAAGATGAAAAGAATGATGAAAGCATTGAGTCCTAAAATAATTGAAAGATATTTTCCAAGTTTAAATGCTCTTTCTTTGGCACTGTAATATCCTAAAGTTTGGTATTCGCTTATTATCTTACTAATTGCTAAGGGTATGCCTGCCGCTGAGAGTGCTAAAAAAAGAGAATATATAGTGTAAGCATACCCATATAAGGCTCCTCCTTGTTCTTTGACGATAGCATGAAAGGGAATTACATATACAATACCTAATACTTTGCTAATAACAATTCCTAATGTTGATATAAATGCTCCTTGAATAAAATTATTCTTTGTTAAAACTTTATTATGTTTTTTAGCTGTGCCTTTTTTTTCCATTTAGTATCACTTCCCACATCATTTATTAAAAATATTATTCCTTAATTTTTTTGGTATATAACTATAAATCGCGACCGATAATAACAGTGCGTTATGGTGCGTCTTGTAATAAACTAGTATATACGCAATAAAAAATATCATATATACTCTACTTCTCTTTGGTAGTTTTATTGGTAACGTCTTTAATAATATTATTACGTATTACAATAATATCATAAAAATTTTTTTTGGTAAATACTTATACATTTTGAGTTTTGCTAGTTATGTGTGAGATTTAAGATTAGTTAATAAATATCAGTAAGATATAGTTAAATAAGTATAGTGAAGACTCATTCTTTAGTATCAATCTCAGTTTTTTACTATATCAGTAATTATACAAAATTTTACTGGAACTCAAATTATATATAGAAATGTTTTAGGTAAGCAATTAATAATTTTTTCATAATTTTTATATTGTTATGATATTCTGGAAGAAGCAACCACTATAGCAAATTCCTGTATAATCTTTTTTACTAGAAGTAATAGTTTTGAGTGAGTGAATTTGTGATTTTTTAATTTTTATGATTTTGTTTTGATTCTTATAATTTTTTAAAATTTTGTTAATTAATGATATATTATCATGGCAGAAAAGCAATAAACTTGTTCCTCACCATACATTGAAGAAGAAACTTGATATTTTATGTCCCAAATCTCACCATCTAATTCTTTTAAAAATGTATTAACTGCTTCTTCAAGATCTTTTTCATCTTCCAAGTCGAATAACTTAACTTTCATATTCTCACCATATATATTTTAGTATTTTGTTTTTACATATATTGTCAAAAAAAGTAGGTAATATTTCTAAAGCTATTTTTTAGAAAGATGTCTTTAACTTTTAACAGTGATTATCTTTTAAAAATTTTTTTCAACAGATTTGTGGAAAAAATTATAAATGATTTTAGCGAGCGTTTTGAGTAAATAATGGAGAATATTTTGACAGCAAAAAAGGCAGAAAATATTTTGAACATTTCGCCTTTTTATATTGTTATATCTGAGTGGTAAACTTTACAACTATTTTGTAACCACATTTACGATTTTATTTTTGATAACAATTATTTTGGTTATCTCTTTATCCCTTGTGTGATTCTTTACATTTTCTTCTGATAAAGCCATTTCTTTAATTTTATCTTCACTATCATTGATATTAATCTTAATGGTTGCTCTTAATTTGCCATTTACTTGAACAGCAATTTCTTTTTCATCAGAAACAATTTTATTTGGATTATATGTAGGCCATGATGTTTTATAAATGGCTTCTCCTAAATTGTATTTTTCATTTAATTCCTCTGTAATATGTGGAGCAATAGGATTGAATAATACTAATAAAATTCTGTAATCGTCTTTGGTAATATTTTCTTGTTTTTCATATTCATTTAATAAAATCATTAGAGCAGATACGACCGTATTAAATTTCATTGCATCATAATCTTCGGAAACTTTTTTTATTGTTTGATTGATAAGTATTTCTAGATTATTAGAATAACCTTTTTGGTCTATGACTTTCTCTCCAATTCGGCAAATACGATCAATAAATCGCTTGCAACCATTTAAGCCTTGTTCATTCCAAGCAACTTCTTTTTCATAGTCACCTATAAACATCTCATAACAGCGTAGTGAATCAGCACCATACATTTTTATCATATCATCAGGATTGACAACGTTGCCTAAAGACTTTGACATTTTGACGCCACCTTCGCCCAAAATCATGCCATGAGATACTCGTGTTTCTATTGGCTCTTTGTTAGGAACAAGACCAATATTATATAAGAATTGATTCCAAAATCTAGCATATAACAAATGTCTAGTAGCATGCTCCATACCACCATTGTAGAAGTCTAATTTTTCCCAATAATCTAGTGCTTCCCTACTCGCAAATTCCTTGTCATTATGGGGATCCATATAACGCAACCAGTACCAAGATGAACCTGCCCAATTTGGCATGGTATCCGTTTCTCTTTTGGCAGGTTTTCCACACTTTGGACAAGTTGTATTGACCCAGTCCGTAATAGCTGCTAGGGGACTTTCTCCTGTATCAGTTGGCTCGTAATTAGTTACATTGGGAAGTAACACTGGTAGGTCTTCTTCTTTTACTGGAACCCAACCACAATCTTCACAATATACTAGAGGTATTGGCTCGCCCCAAAATCTTTGGCGTGAAAAAACCCAATCTTGTAATTTGTAATTTGTTTTTTTATGTCCTATACCTTTCTCCTCTAAGTATGAAATCATTTTATTTATTGAATCTTTTTTATTAGTAAGGCCATTCAAAATACCAGAGTTTATCATTTCTCCATCACCAGTATATGCACATTTTGATATGTCTCCACCCTTAATAACTGCTTTTATTTTAATATTGAATTTATTAGCAAATTCATAATCTCGTTCATCGTGAGCTGGTACAGCCATGATAGCACCTGTTCCATAATTCATCATTACATAGTCTGAAGCATATATTGGAATTTCATCGTTGTTAATAGGATTTATACCTGTAAGTCCTTCAATTTTAACTCCTGTTTTTTCTTTATTCATTTGTGTTCTTTCAAACTCTGTTTTATTCTTAGCTTTTTCTTGATAAGCTTTAATCTCTGACATATTGTTAATCTTATCTTGATATTTTTCGATTAGTGGATGTTCTGGTGAAATAACCATAAATGTTACTCCGTATAAAGTATCTGGTCTAGTGGTATATACAACTAAATTATCATTTACTTCTTTTAATTTAAATTCCACTTCGGCACCAGTTGATTTACCAATCCAGTTTATCTGGGCAGTTTTAATTCTGTCTTGAAATTTTGTATCCTCAAGTCCACTAATTAAGTCTTCTGCGTATGTACTCATACGTAGCATCCATTGCTCTTTTTCTCTTTGCTCGACTGGATGACCACATCTTTCACAAACTCCTCCAGAAGAATCCTCATTAGATAAGCCCATTTTACAGTTAGGACACCAGTTTATGTTTTTCCTTGCCTTGTAGGCCATATTGTGTTCAAAGAATTTTAAAAATTGCCATTGAGTCCATTTGTAATATTCTGGATCTGTTGTTGCGAATTCTCTAGACCAATCGATGGACAATCCTAGTGATTTAATTTGATTTTTAAAGGTCTCAATATTTCTTTGAACTGCTTCCTTGGGATGAATGTGATTTTTTATAGCGTATTGCTCAGCTGGTGCTCCGAAAGCATCCCATCCCATAGGAAATAAAACATTATAACCATTCATTCTTTTTTTTCTAGCTAAGGCATCTAAAGCAGTGTAACTTCGAACATGCCCAACGTGTAAGCCGGCTCCTGATGGATATGGGAACTCAACTAGATAATAGTATTTAGGCTTGTCACTTTTATTCTGGGCTTTGAAAACATTATTATCTTCCCAATGTTTCTGCCATTTTTTCTCAATTTCTGTGTATGTACTCATTTTAAT
Source organism: uncultured Bacilli bacterium (assembly GCA_947628745.1). Classification (GTDB taxonomy): domain Bacteria; phylum Bacillota_I; class Bacilli_A; order RF39; family UBA660; genus CAG-417. Next base: position 36,291 of record CANRBB010000005.1, read on the forward strand.
CATCCTTTCTTTTTTCTATGATTTATATTTATTTTAGTAATATCATGTTTTGTTAATGAATTATTCTTGCTATTAATATCGCCTTCCATATATGATGTTTGTGTTAAATTGAAGCTTACTTACTGTAATTTCTATGATTAAGCTTGTTATTCTTTTTAATACCTTTATCTTTTTTTGTGTTCTTTTTACTTGTTTGATTACTGGAATCATAATTAATTTCAACTTGCGATGAGGAGTTCTGTTTATTTTTGTTAGAATGTGTTAATTTTGATGTGGCCTTGTTTTTTGTTTGGTTTTGTTTTTTTGGCTGTTAAGCTATCATTAGTTTTATTGTAAGATCCTTTTTCTATTTTATTAATGTAATATTTAGCTAAAAAGTAGTAACTAAAGTAAATTGTGGGAACAAGCAAGATCAGGGATACCACTATTTGTATCAGGCCAACCTTTGAGAGGCAAGCAATAGTAATTATAATTGAAATGTCAAAGCTGGATATAATAGCTATGCTGTTTAATACTTTATGATATTCGAGCTTATTTATGTCCACTTTAAAATATGATGCTAATAATTTTATTTCAACAGGTTGTTTTTTTGGTATTACGTTATTTTTCCTTCGTTTTCGTAGATGAAAGTCTTTGAGTAAGAAGAATTTATAAATTATGAAGACCATAATATAAGTCATAAAGAATAATATTAAATTTTTTTTCATACTTAATTTTTCCTTTCTAATTTTGCTCAAAAGTTTGCTTGCGTTTGGCTCAAAAGTTTGTTTTTATCACAAAATTGTTTTGCTCAAATGTTCATTCTTTTTCAAAAGATTGTTTTGCTCAAATGTTCATTCTTTTTCACAAGATTGTTTTACATAAATATTCATTCTTTTAGATCTTGCTTTCAAGATAAGCTTGCTCATTTTTATTGTTAACTATCTCTATCTTATGATAAATGAAATAATAAGGGAAAGATTGTTAATTCAATTTACGTAACTAACACAATGCTATTTTGCTTGCGCGTAGTGGTTTTATGAAGTGTCTTTTTGTAATCTGTATATTAGACTCTTTATTCATCTATCATATTTTACATGATGTGGTATACTCTATTATTGTATATAGGTTTCTTAGAGTTTTGCTTTATCTTGGGAGAAAATATGCTTATACAGGTAATCTTTGTTGTTATAGTTACTTTTATTAACTACCTTTTTAGCTCTAGCATCGCTATTGATTGTTGTGCACGTTAAAATGTGGTGATGTTTGTGTTTTCATCCAACTTTCAACAACTAAATATATGCTATTAACGGTTAACGCTATAATAAAAAAAACCGCCCTTATATAATAAGGACGAAATTTTCGCGGTACCACCTTAATTCACGTAATGTGCAACTTTATAGATTTAACGATCTTACCCGATTTATTATTACGATAATCAAGTTCATAAAACTAACATATTTGTTTTCACCAAACACAAACTCTCTATTAATGCTTATTTTATTACTACTATTACCAATACTTCAAAAACGTATTACTGTTAGTATACTAAACTTCTGCAATATATTCAAGCAATTTTAGGAATAATTTTACGTGTTCTTTGGCTAAACCTTTTTTCTTCAACTTTCTGATGGCTATTCTTTTCTTCTGAATACTTTTATCACTGAAAATAATGGCAGCAATATCTTCCTTAAGAAAGCTGTTAATTTGTAAATCCATTAAGATACTGTTGACGTCATCATTTATAACACGAACTGCATCTATTTCAATATCTTTTCCACGACAGTTTACGGTTAATTGGCCAATCGTTGGTATACCTCTTAAGCTTACAATAAAGTCGTTGCCATCGGCGGCATATTCGCCTTGAATTATTTGATCATTAAACATTATTTTTACGCTTTCTGCTTCTTTAGTATTTCTAAATACCAACTTATAATCTCTTTTTTCTGGCGCTATACCACTTTTTCCTTCGACTGAACGGATAATGACAGTATAATTACTTTTCAAATAATTATAATCTATTGATGTTTTTAGGTAGTATCCTTCCTTGTAAAGTGATGTTATACCGTCATCTTCATACATTGTATACATATTGCTGACACCAGGGAAGATGTGTATTTCCATTTCGGTAGCTAGTCCAATATTATTTCTGTCGCTTTTGTTTGAAAGAGGTATTATAGAGCCACCATGAGCAAAAACCGGATAATCTTCTTCTCTAAAGAAAGATACATGTTTTTTTCCTCCTGGGAATTTCTTTCCTGTGAAAAAGTCATACCAAATTCCATCTGGCATATAGAAACGATGAATGGTTCTATTCATTACATTATCCTTTTTAGTTAAAATTGGGCAAACCAATAACTGTGAACCAAAATAATATTGATTTTTATATAGTTCATCATCATAACACCAAGGATAGTTATAGTAGAACGGTTGAATGATAGGTATTCCTACTCTAGAGTAATTGTAGGCTTCTGTGTATAAATATGGAATCAATCTATGGCGTAGTCGTAAATAATCGGCAGCTATGTTAGTAGTTTTAGCCTCCCATACCCATGGTTCTTTTTTATAGTATGGGCCTCGTGCTCCGTGAAACCTAAGTATAGGTGAAAAGCAACCTAGTTGAACTTGTCTAATGTATAGTTCGCTTTCTTCTATACCACCATGATTACCACCTACATCTAAGCTTAACCAAGATATTCCTAAATTTGAGGAATTAATATATGCAAAAGTTTGTCTAGCTAGTTCTTCCCATGTTATTTCTGTTGGTCCACCGTATAAAATTGGGTATCTCTGAGGAGCTACTACTGCTCCTCTTGATAAGACAATTCCTCTTTTGTTCGCATTTCTATCTGAATCATGATACATATAGTGAGTCATACTCCACATTTTATTTGGTTCTTTAGAATCTTTATAGTCATTCCAAAAGAAGTCTACTCCTTGAGCTTCGAGAGTGTGAAGATAAACCTTGAAATATACGTCTAACATCTTAGGATTTAGTGGATCAAATTTAATAATACTATTGTCTTGTACTTCTAAAAATTCAGCGGCTTGTTGGTAATAGGCATCGTGGGGATATAGTCCTTCTTGTGGGTTAACTACCAGTCCTACTCTAATATTCTTACTATGAATTTTCTTAATAGTCTCAGCTGGATTCGGAAATAGTGAATCATTAAAGGTGAAACCGGTTTTTAGACCTTTATATTTGCCAACATCTCTGTAATGCCAATCGTTATCTAAGATAATTGCTGCTAAGGGAATGCGCTTTTTTTCAAAATTTGATATGGTGTCCATAAGACTTTTATCGTCATATGTAATATTTCTGCTCCACCAATTACCTAAGGCATATCTTGGTAATAACTCTGGGTAACCTGTAATCTTGAAGTAGTCCATTAGAGCTTCTTTAAAATCTTTATCATAGAGGAACACATATATATCTATGTTTTTTTCAGGCCTAGGAAGGAGAGTTCCATCTTTATCCAGTAAAAAAGTGTTACTATCATCAAATGAGGCAAAACCTTCAAGTGAATAAAGGCCTCTTTGTAGCCTATCACTCAAATTAATATCAAACCCTGATATATTTCCTTTCATATTTCGGGCTTCTGGGTGCTTATAATACCAATCTCTTTGACGATCTTTATCTACATCACTTAATAGTGTAATTTTCAGATTTTTTACGGGGTTTACACTACTACCTTCAAAGGGTTCTTCTTTAACATAACTTAGGCAAAAATATTTTGTTGATATTTCTAGCATTGTCTGATCTTGTCTAACTGTAAAAGCTGGTAGACCAATATTTCTGTTTTGAACAAGTTGACTAGGACGATCGACAAAAGTTCCTGTTGGACTATACTCTAATCTGATGACACGCTCAGTAATCACTGAAAAGCGATATTTTTTTCCTGTAACGCAGGCCTTTGGATCTGACTTCACGCGACGATAGTCTACTAAAAATTGATCACCTAGTGGATACATTATATTGCCTCCTTATTCTTTTTTTGTAATTATTTGTTTTATTTTTATTAATTTAATATTTGATTATTAACTGTTTTTTCATTAATTATTTGTTCTATTTTCATTAATTTGATATTTGATTATTGATTGTTTT
>CANRBB010000006.1 GCA_947628745.1 uncultured Bacilli bacterium
ATTACCTCCTTTTTTACATATTTATTATATCAAATTTTGTGTTAATAATCACTATATTATGAGTACTTTTTTATATTCATTCTATCTTAAAAAGCACATGCCCCAACCCACAGCCAAAAAAGCATGAATTATTCATCATTCATGCCTAAATCCTCATCTAATTCTTTTAATTCTACTCTATTAATTGCTTGGAATTTTTTAGAAAGCTTATCCGTAGTTATACTAAAGTTTTCCACATCTTTATTAACTGTTTGTATACTTCGTGATAATTTATCCCATCTTTCTTTATAGCGTCCAAACTCTATACCAAGTTTATTCAACTCCTCGTGAATAACCTTAGTATATTTATCTCTCTCAATATTTTTTATAATCATTTCCACAACAGTTAAAGTCGAAATCAATGTAGTCGGGCTTGTAATCCAAACTTTCTTTTTATATGCATAATCAATAATATCTTGATGATACGCATTTATCTCCGCAAAAATTGCCTCTGCTGGTAAAAATAATATTGCCTGATCTGATGTTTCCCCCACAATAATATATTTATTACTAATTGCGTCTATATGCTTCTTCACATCATTTTTAAACATCTTTTCATATAAAATTTTTTCTTCACTACTATTCTTTTTATCAACCATTTTTTGATAATTTTCAAGCGGAAATTTAGAATCAATCGCAATAGTTCCCAAAGGTTCTGGAGCAAACAAAACACTATCTGCTATCACACCAGTTGATAAAGTATATTGCATTTGATAAATCTTATCATTTTTTTCACCAAAAATAGATGACAAAATATGATGCAAATTAACTTCACCAAAAATACCCCTACTTTTCTTATCTGTTAAAATACTTTCCAAAGAAACAATGTCATTTGATAAATTATCAATTTTTTTCTGAGCTTCATCTATTTTACTTAATCTTTCAATAACATTTGTAAAAGTCTTATTAGTTTTTTCAAAATTTTGATCTAGTCTTTCGTTAACTTTATCATTAATTGTCAGTAAACGCCTCTCCACATTTTCATTAAGTTTATTAAAGTCATTACTAACACTTTGACTAAAACCATCCTTAAAATCAGCCAATTGCTTCATAACAGAAACTTCAAATCTACCAAGTCTTTCCGTAATATTAGCATCATTAATCTTTTCTTTCTTATTCTTAACCATTATCATAATTAATAAAATAATTACCACAACTAATAAAATTAAAATTAAATAATCCATAAATTCACCTTCATTTAACAACAAAAAAATTATATCACAGCGAACAAACATTTGGCAATAATTATCTTCAGAAATTATATTATTTTACAAAATCATCTCAACATATTTTTATAATTACTATATCCCCCAATTAAACTATAAGTCTTATAACCATTCTTATTTAAATAATCGCTTACTCTTTTACTCCTACTACCATGATCACAATATAATACATAGCTATTATTTTTATCCAAAAATCTTTCAGGATATAACAACAACACATTCTCCAGTATATTTATACTATTAGGTATATGACCTTCCATATATTTATTTTTCAGCCTAATATCAATTATTTGTAATTTCATTTTATTCATATCTTCTATATTTATTTCCACATAAGTCACCTCAAAATAATATATGAAAAAAATAGTATGAATGCTACATACTATTTAATTTTATAAGGCTTATTTTTAGTTCCTTTACCACTTTTAAACATTGTTTTATTATTTAATTGAATAACTGGTCTTATTGAATAATAGTCAGATGCCAAACTATATTTTATAACACCACCTCTAGTTACATAATACACTTGATAATCATTTTCAGCTTTACCTGTAAGCAACCACCAAGCATCTTTCGTAGAGGCTAAATAGTTATAGTTTTGACAAGATAAATCACTAGCTTTACTACATCCTGCATCTAAACTAGCATTAATATAATCAGATACTGTTAACAATCCCAATCTTGTACTTTCTGTTTTACTACATTCTAAACTATTATTATTAACGTTTTGTTCTGCTGATCTTTTACCATAGCATAGATTATAACTAGTAAGGTGTTTCATAGTATCTTTGGATAATAAATTATCTTCATCATCAGATTCTTTAAAAGTATCATAAAATTCATTAAGTTGCTCTTTCATTCTACTAATTGAATAATCATTATAACCATCAGTAGACTTAGTAGTAGAATTATATCTATTATCCCAATATGTTGCCGTATCATAAGAAGTATTATAAATTAACTCTACTTCTCCATTCTGTGTAACTTTTACTATTCTCCAAAGTTTATCATCCAAACTAACGTAATTATCTACATTATCCCCTCTAAAAACATATTCATTATTCATATAGTATAAGCCAGCACCACTAGTAACAATATGATCATCTTTTATTATCTCTCTATATAACTCTTTAGTCTTATACTTTTCTCCACAATCTAAATAAGGTATATAAACGTATTGTCCATCATTATTTTCAATAACTACTTTACCACTACATAAGGCCATATTATCCCCATATTTATCTAATTCTTTTAAGTATTTATTATTTATTAATTTACTTATACTCACTTCGCTAATATCTTTATTTTTCTTAGGTAATAACTCTTTATTATCACCATAATATTTTTCTGCAGCCTCACTCATAATATTTTCTAAATCACTATAACTTCTAGATTTAGATGCTTTTAATGATATTAACCATACAATAATTAAAATCAAAATTGTTAATACTATTATTAACACTATTATATTTCTAATCTTATTTCTTAAATTTAAGCTTTCACTTAATTTTTTTACTTCTTCATCATTCAAATCATCATCATTTATTCTATCAGCTAAATTATTTTTATTTCTTTTAGGATCTATCATTTTTCTCACCTTACCTATTTTTAATTATCGAAGAAATCATCAAAGAACTCATCGTCATCATCGTCATCATCCAAATCAAATGATATTTGCTGTTTATTTTCATCTATATTATTATTAATATTAATATCCTCATCAACTAATATTGGAACATCTTCTACTTTGGCATCATTTATACTTGGTATATTAATATTATTATGTTCTTCTTTCTTCTGTTTTTCTTTTTCGAGTCTTTCTTCTTCCTCTAATTCTGCAATCTTTTTATCTATTTTCTTTACTAAATCATCTAAATCTACCGTTGAATTCATCGTTTCTTTATTTCTGTCTACGACTGGTTTAGGCGTAAATGGTAAATCTACACCACTAAATGGTATTTTATCAACATTAGGCTCTCTATTACTAGCATGATTAATTCCCATATCAGCATGATTAATTCCCATCATTGGATTACCGAAAGGAGGAAACCCTAACATTTGAGTAGCCCCAAAAGGTAATTGTCCTTCATCATCTGTATCATTTTCAGCTGCATTCATCATTTCAATTAATTTTTTCTTTTTTAAATTTTTAACATAACTTTTAATATCAAAAACTTTAACTTCTTGTTTATTTCTAAGTGGATATTTAGCCTTAGCATATTTATATCCCCAATCAATCTTATAGTTTGGTGTAAATTTTGTCTTAAATGGAGACATTCTAAGTCTTAATATGATAACCTCATTTTCTTTCATTTTTTGTAAATCAGTAACTGTAACAAGTGGTGTAGAGGCTGTCTTATCATCTTTTTTAGATTTTACTTCCCCACACATCTTACTAATTTCCTCTAAGGCCTTTAATTCTGTTGTAACAAGGTAAATAAGGTTACCACAGTTACCTCGTAAAGTTTCTGCTTGTTCTTTACCATAGACTTGCTCTAATTGAGCAAAATTTTGAATAATCATGGTAAATCTAATTTGTCTAGAACGTGCTGCCGTAATCATAGTAGTAACATCTTTTAAAGGAGGCATATTAGCAAACTCATCTAGCAAAAAGTTTGTTCTAACGGGTAAAGCTCCCCCATGCACCTGAGCTACACTAATTAAAGTTTCATAAATTTGTTTTAACAAAATTGTAACAAGTGAATGATATGTTTTCTTTTCGTCTTGAATTACTATATAAACAACAGTAGGTTTTTCTCCTATTGATCTTAAATCAATATCACTATGAGATAGCATTTCACTTAAATTTTCACGTGAAGCAAACAGCTGAATCTTTTGTCTAAAAACAGATAAAATACTTTGCTTAGTTTCATTAGCCGCCATTACTGTACTACTTGCTTTTATATAAGAAGCACCCGTTGGATCCTTTGATTGAAAATATTCTTTAATATAAGTCGAACCTCCAAATTTATCCTCTCCAACACTAGTTGCTAAACTAATACTGTTAATATTTATTTGACTTGGATCAGCATCATCAAAAAGTCCTAAAGCAACTCCTGAAAAATAATCGGCTGAAGTTTTTTCCCAGAAAGGATCTCCTCCTTTATTATTTTCATCATACAAAATATTAAGTGCTAAATCGTCAAGTAACTCTATCGCTTTATCCTTATTTCCTTCTTTAAATAATTTATACGGTAAATCCATCGGATTCCACGCATTTCCATTCTGTGGATCACGGAAATTTAGAATAATAACGTTATATCCCATATCTTTTAACATACTTGAAGTTTCTTCAAAAATTTCACCTTTAGGATCTGTTATAATCATTGACTCGCGTTTTTTAGCCAATATTTTTACCGTTGGAAAAATAACCGTCTGTGTCTTTCCAGAACCTGTTGCTCCTATAACTAAAGTATGATTTTCACCATTATCAACATAAACATTATCTCCCTTATATAGTAAAGGAGTACCTGCTACTTTAGAAAATTTATCATGAATATTAACTACTTCAACATTCTTACTTTCAATAATTTCTTTATCTTTGGACCACCTAGAATACCCTTTATCTTTTTTTTCAGTAGTAACGCCTAAGCCCTTATCAAATTCAAAAATATACGATTTTATACTAGCTAAAATACCTATAACAGCTATTATATAAAAACCTAATGTTGGTTTTATGTATTGTGGTGTAAAAGCAGGAAGAGGATTAGGACCAGACAAAACACCTTCACTGGCAAAAGTAGACAAATTAACTACTAGTATCGCAATTACATATAGTAAAAAAATTGCAAAAACTAATAACATCCATAAATCATCAGAATCAATTCTTAGTTTCAACTTCATCCCAAGTCCCTCTTTCTCTAATGTGATATTATATCACAATTATTTATTATAAAGCAATAATTCTACATTATTATTTTGATATTGATATAACCCATACTCAGCTTTTTCGGTACTATAATGACTACATTTCATAATCATTTGAAAAGACTTAGTATCTTCCACTTTAATAACACTAAATAAATAAGCATAACAACCCGTCAAATTTTTATCTCCACTACTTACATTATTATATATCATTTTAGTTTTATCATTATCTCTAATAAACATAAAACTATATGAACTATCAACATTTCTACTAGAGAACATATTCGAAATAACAAATAATTCTTCTTTCTTTTCATCATCATCAAAATCAAATTTTACTTTATATCCAAATGTATAATTATTTTGATCATCTCTACTTATTTTATAGTAATCCAATACACTATGTACATAAACCATATCAGAGGTAAGTTTTTCTTTTTTAAATGCACTTAACTTAGCTTTTATTTCTCCACCTAAATATAATTTATCACCAGATACATCAACACTTGTTCTATCATCAGTAAAAACATACCACTTATCCATCATATTAACTACATCATAACGTCCCAAATATTTATTATCACTATACACACTATATTTATTCCAATTATAATTTTCATATAATTTTGAATCAACTGTATCCCACTTTTTCTTAGAATATTTAAACATTACTGTATTATCTACTACTATATCAGCTTCTTTTGCTTTCTTATTAAATACTCCTAACAAATATAAAACAATTATAATAAGTAATATTGAAATCAAAATTACTATTATTGCTATACCAACCTTTTCATTAGCACTTTTTTCTTTCATCTAACTCACCTATCCTATTTGATAAACATTAAGTGTAGAGCATTCTCCAACACTATATGTATCAAAGGCTCTTGTATTTTCACTACCTGGATCAGCCATAATAACTTCATCACCACTCGTTCCAACAACAGCAACCCAATGTTCTCCATTAGTAGTTTTTACTCTCATAATTGGATATAAACCTTGGTCTAGATAACTTTGTACTTGTTTAGCTTTATTCTTGCGATTACCACTAAGTGAGACTGCATGATATTTTTCTGAAAAACCAGGTACTATTTTATCGATATTAGCTCCCATAAAAGAACCACCACTACTAAATGAGCCACTATATTTATTTAATTCTTTTACAAAACTACCTGGATTAAAATTAGATAAAGTTGTTGTAGCATTACTCCTTGCTATCTGAATAGCTATTGAAGTTATAAAACAACCGTACCCTCCTATATTAGCACTACTATTACCAAGTGGTATCGATTTCCATTGTACGTCATATTGTTTCCAGTTTAAAGCATCTCCTGACTCCGCACTAATACAACTATCACCACTGACATTACTTACTCTTATTATTTTTCCATTTCTACTATCTGTTCTAACAAAACTTGTTACGTCGATTGGTTTACCATTTTTAGCTGTATCATTACTCCAATTAGATACTGAGCCACAATCATATCCTAAAACGGTACCATCAGTTTTTACTTCAGCAATAATACTGATATGGCCATTTGCTCCCCCACTTCCGTCATCACGAACTAAAATATCACCTGCTTTTAGTTTACCTGATGCATCCTCACTGGCAGCTACTTTGATTTCTGCCCAACCGTTCTTAGTCCAATCAGTATTCATGAAACTAGTTGTATCATGTGAATTACCGCCAAACTCATCCTTAAAACCATATTCATATAAAACCCAACTTACAAATGAACTACAATCAATAAGATTATTATTAGGTGGTATAGAAGTTGAGCCATAAGAATAATTTCCATTAGCAACTTTTTTAAATAAACGTGAAGCTATTGTTAAAATAGCTGTATCTGTTTTCTCCTCAGTAGAATTACAGTCCATCTTCTTAATCTTTTTAACTTCAGGATATGCTTTTAAAATCATCTCTACATAATCCATACCCTGTTCTTCCCAACGTTTCCAAACCCAGTCATCTTTATTACCGTTTCCTACCGCATATCCCATTTCCACTACTTTATCATTTTCATCGACACCAATCATTCCCACCGTGGCTTGCCATGAACTTTTTAAAGTGCTATTAGGATAATTACTAAGAGGTTCTTTATAAGTATAAGGATGACTAGTTGCTCCACTATAAACAATACCATATTGATTAGAGGCTGCTACATCTTTAGAACATCCTAATTCTGTATTACAAAATACTTGATCAGCAACACAACTTCTAAGTTGTAAAATATTCTGTCCATTATTATTAACATATTTTACACCACTAGAATTACCCATCACAGTAGGTCTTGCTAAAGCAAAACTACGCGCCGCAATCATATGTACTTTTTCTGTCTCAGTACCAGCAAAAGATTGACCAATTTCACCATAAGTAACCCCTAAAACATAATCTTCAAAAGGTACTAAATCTTCATCAAGAGCTTTTCCATCAACTCCATTACAAAAGGATGACGACATCAAACGAACTTGCAAATTAGTTACATCTATACTACTAGAATTACTAAAACCATGTACGCCATTTATCTTATAGATACAAGAACTTCCCGAATAAGAAGAGCACCCACTCTTAGGATGAAATTTTTCCATATATTGATTTATATATTCAAATACTCTATCCACAGCTTTATCTATTTTATCCGAAGATATATAATTTGGAAAAAATTCATTTTTAAGAAACTGTCTATAATTATCTTCACTATATACAGAACTACCATTTAACATTCCATCTGCCATAGTATTAATCATATCTTGATCCATTACTCTAGCACTCTTAAAAGCATTATACTCTTTTAAAACATGATAAGTAGCTGTTATATACATCATATTGATAGATTTACCATTTTTACTATACTCTTGCTCTGTACTCTTAACTCTATCATAAAATTCTTTTACAGCTTTATTTTGATTAGAATAATAGGCAGAATCATATTCGCCATATTGTTCACTATCTTTATCGACAGCAGCTAAATCATTATCTTCACTTTCATAAGCACAAACTAATAATATCATCATTAAAAGTGCCACTACCGCTAAAAATGGAAGCATGGTTTTCTTTACCATTTCATCAACTATCTTAGAAACAAAAGCTGCTTTAGCATCTTTAGGACCAGAAAATAAATTACTAGGAGATTTATTACTCTTTCCATCACTTTTACTAGAACCACTACCCGCATTTTTTCTTCTGTTATATATATCATTTAAATTTTTAGATATTGCACCATTACCATTATTGGATACATTGGTATTATTAGAAGGAATTCCATCTTTAAACAAATTAGGTGCCGGTTTAAAAGAATTAGTGGATGATGCCCTATTATGGGGCCCCTTAGGTGTTTGATTAACACCACTTGTAGGAGCCTTATTTGTTGGCCTGATATTATTAGGCTGTCTAGCGTTATTAGAAGTAGCTGTACCTGCACCTGAACTACCAGCAGAAATAGCTTTATCAGCAGTATCTAATAATCCTGAATCATCTAATTTTTTAGCTGCTTTCCCAAACTTTCCTTTAGATAATTTGTTAGCTTTTTTACCAGCTTTATTTAACTTTTTTTCTATTTTTTTGCCAACAATAGGTGTTTTTTTTAATTTTTCATACGCTTCGACGCCAGCACCACCAGTTTTAGCTGCTAATACACCCTTAAGTGCCGTATCAGCCACTTTACCTGCTGCTTGTTCTTCTTGCTTTTTTTTATCTCTAGCATCATCCATTTCCATCACCTACTTACATCAAAAAATATTCTAATATCCGCCTCCACTACCAAATGAATCTAATTCATCTTTAGTAAGAACTACATTTATTTGCATTCTCCTATTTCCACATACAAACAACGCTTCACCTTGTGAAAACTGTTTAATGGCTTCTTTCTCACTGTCATTTAAATCAATTAATTTACCCAAATCATCAACTGCTTGCTTCTTTAAGCCCATAACCAAATAATAAGCTGCATTATCAAAAATTGCCTTTCCTTGAGTAATAACTGCTGGATCAGAGAAATCACTTGGTTGCTGTGTAATAATCACTGAACCTGTATTATATTTACGTGCACGTCTTTGAATTTGAGCCAAGAAATCAGCACCTAAGGCATTTTTATCACCCAATAAAACATGAGCTTCATCTACCATCAAAATCGTATTAATGTTAGGATTTAAACATAAACCCCAAGCATACTTTAATATATTGAAAAATAAAGCATTACGTACATTAGAATCACTATTCATAAGCTCACGAATATTAAATACCATAAAATCACTCTTAGAAGTTATTGTCGTATGTCCATCAAAATAAAATTTTAATTCTTTAGTTATAGGTCTTAATTTTAATTCAAGCCTTTCTAGAATATCTTTTTCTTGAGTTTGCTCCGTAATAGACATAAGTCTACCCTTAACAGTTGCATAAACATCAGTAAACGTTGGATAATCAGCTGAAGTATATTTTGAAAAATCAGTATCATAATCAATACCAAATCTTCTATAAGTATCTTGTACAACCTCACTAAACATAGTCAAAACATCTTCCTGAATAGATGGATCATAATATTTCATAAATGCTTTTAATGATTGTAAAGTCCTAGTTAAAACCGTATATCCTAGTCCCTGTTTAATTTCTTCCTCATCTGCATCTACTACTACTTCTAGAGGATTAATTAACCCAAATTCTCCTCCTTTACCAATTTCAATAGTATCTCCACCCATAGCTTTAGTAATTTCATAAAGCTCATTTTCGGGATCTATTGCTACTATTTGACATCCATTTCTAATATGTGTTCTTAATAACAGTTTAGCTGCTGTTGATTTTCCAGAACCAGAAGTACCTAATATTATCATATTGGCATTATTTCTGTTAGTTTCTTTCTTAACTTGATATAAGAATTGATTAAATAAAATTACTCCTCCTGAAAAATCTACTCCTAATAAAGTTGATAAACCTGGATCTTTTATACTATCAAATATAAAAGGATACATAGCCGCTATCGTCTGTGAAGGCATCGGAGTTCCTATTCTTTCTTCAATATCTTGTTTTGGAAAGATAGGTAATATTGATTTTAAAACTTTTTCTTGTTCAAATCTTAGTGAGATTGCTCTTAACTCCATGGCATCCAAATAGTTTCTAACATTAGTTTTTAATAACTCTAAGTTTTCCTTTGTATCTGAAGTTAGCATAATATGCATTTGAAAATCAAAAATACGAGCCTGACTAGCTGCTAACATAGATGTAAAATACTGTAAGTTTTCCATTTCTTGTCGTATTTTTTCTTTATATGTTACATCTTTTTCATTATTATAGCGATCTTCTAATTCAACTATTTGTTTATTTAACATTTTAGACATTATTGAAAAAGGCACTGGTATATGTTTTACGACGACTTTTATTCCTGGAATATTGGTAAGTGTAGAAAGATACCCGGGCATAATAGCACCTGGATAGGATACAACACTTAAAATTGTCGCATATTTATCACTTATATAAAATTCACTTGCCTTAAATTCCAAACTTTTGGGAGCAAGTTCACTTCTAATTCCTCTACTCATATTGGCATCACCGTTCCAAAACTAGTATTTTTACCCCCGTTTAAGAAATTATTCATAATTACAATTAAATCATCATTAGTAGTTTGACTAGCATTTAAACCACAACTTGCCAAACCATTAATCATAAGTCTAATTTTTTTCTGAACTTCATTAACATCTTTTTCTTTAAATAATAAGTAATATTCAGTATCAACTACATCATTATTTATAAAATTTTTCCCCTTTTCAATATCTTGATCAATAAGCTTTCTAATCGCTGGCGACTGAGCTTTATTGTATAATAATTGTAACTGTGACATATAAACTGAAATATCAACCGGTCTATCAGATACCACTAACCAAAATTCAAAGTCTAACATATTATAAAAGTTTTTTAAACTAATTAATATGTGATTTTGTACATCCTGGTCCAAAATAAATATATTTTTAGGAGTTACTTTAACTCCTGATACAAATAATTTTGTCGTTGTTAAAATCATACCATTTTGAATATCTTTTATTGGCAACCAATCTTCTGTATATGGGCTACCACTACTTCTGTTTTTTTTCATCGCTAATTGCACACCAACCTTTCCATATATATTTTTGCCTATTAGTTATAAAAGCAAATATATCTGTTATTATAACTAATACATTGTGATAATGAGGAATAGGGAGCACCAAAACTATACATATTAAAGCTGGTGCTAAAACTATTAAAGTCATTAAAGGTGAAGAAAGGGGTATAATAAGTAATAAAATTAAGGTTACTGCTATACCACTTCCCAGTAATATCAAATCTAAGGGTCTAAATAACCCAAAGATTAATTCACCTTGCTTTGTATTAGCTGGAATTAAATAACTATTCACTAAATATCACCATCCCTTTTTATTTCATTCCACGTGAAACATCATTTCTACGAAGATTTGCTGCTTGTTGAACTTGAAGTTCTTCAAGTGATGACTGTCTTTGAGCAAGACTATAATAAGCATCATCGACGCTAATAACTTGACCATCTGATTTTGTACCACCGTAATTATTAGCATGAATATCGTTAACAGCAGTAATTTTGGCTTGTTTAAAGGCATCTGCAAATTGATCAGCAGTAAGTCTACTATCAATAGTAAAGTTAACCTCATCCGCAACATTTTTGATTCCTTGATCAATACTTCCACCATTATACATATCACTATGTTGGATATACTCACGACCAGCAGCTTCTTGGAAATTTTTTAAATTAGCCAAAGCTTCTTCCATACTCATTGTCGTCATAGTACTGTTTCCAGCAGCATCTGTTGATTCAAACCATAAATAGGAGTCTCCTCTTGCTTTAGCTGCATCAAGAGCTGTCTTAAAGTCTCTAAAGCCGGATTTGATACGATTACCAGTGGTAGAATCAATATGAGAGAATACAGCATTTTTGTCAAAGGCTTTCTCTTCACCCATCTGCTTAATCTTACCTAGACCATCAATTTTTCTATTAAGAGCACCATTTTCTTCTTCTATTTGCTTCTTAGTACTCTTTATAGCCTCTATTTCTCTACTAGTCTTATCATATGGACTATCGCCAAACCAATCAGTGGCAACTTGAGATCTTACACGACCCATGAGTGTTGAACCAGCTTCACCATTCTGCATACGAACAGCATTAGCTCTATTAACTGGATCCATAGCTGATCTCCACCTATGGTCCTGTGCTGAAGTATAGCCTTTATATGCATTTCCAGCACCACCTGCACCAGCTACTAGCCCTGCCCCCAATGCCTTCATTCTATTTCTCATTGCATGTGTTTCTGGATGAGCTGGATCGACATTGCTACGTGCACTAGCACGCGAAGCTGCAAAACCACTTCTAAATGAAGAAGTAAGCCCAGCAATTCCTGCTAAACCACTAAATAAACCCTTAGTTTGTTTTATTCCTAATGTATCTAAAATAAATTTAGGGGCTTCTCTAGCAAATAACACCAAACCTAACATAATAAACAATGTTGACATAATCTTTACCAAGAAACCACCTGGCATAACTAAACCAAAACCGTTTTCCGCAAATTCTCTAACAAAGAAAAGTATAAAACTAACAATACCTAATCTGATAAATAAATCTGCATAAGTAGTTCCTACTACCTTTACCCAATTTTGGAAAGTACTCTCTGTCTTAGGATCAATATAACTCAATACGGGAATAGGTGAAATTAATCTTAATATAGTTAACTTAAATAACCTTATTGCCGCATCTACTGTAAAACTTAAAATTACTATAATAAAGAAAACTCCTACAACTGTCGATAGAATAAAAGAATAACTAAAAGCATAATAGTTCTCATCACCTATCCAAAATATATTAAGATCACCATCATCACAATCAACATTAACTAACCGTAACAATTCATAGGCCGGAGTAGACCTACTATTATAGACATCATATGCTTCTTCTACATCTGAGTTGCTTTCAACAGAACAAACTCTATCTTCGTCATATTCATTTGGATCGATATCCTCGCCATCATCATTTGGATTAATAGTAATAAAACATTTAAGAATATCCATCGCAAAATCTTTAGCATAATCTTTATAATCCCTATTAATGCCAAACGTATCATCAATAAAATCTTGAGTAGCATCAAGTGGATCATCTGAAGGCGTAGTTGAAAAGCCACTGTTGCTTTCACCTAAAATAAGTCTAGAAATAGTATCATCACTCAAAAGTCTGCTCTGCAATTCAAACAAAGTACCAAATAAGATACCATTCTCGTTCATTCTAGCATTCCAACTACTTTGCCCATTTCCCTCTACATCAGCACTACTTACTGTACCCGGAATATTAAGTGGTACTAATAACATAATCATAATTAATACCATAATTACTCTTTTTAAAATACTAGAAACGCCTTTCTTAGCATCAGAAAGTGAGTCTGGATTTAATATTCCATTAAACAAAGAAATAACTAATTTAAACATAACTATTACGCCTAATATTAATTGAACTCTATTAAAAAAATCGGCAATAGTTTCTCCCTGAACAAAATTAGCCGTGGCGACACTATAAAATATCTCATAAACAACGCCTAAAAGAGTATATACTATCATGTCGATGAAAGAAAAAATTCCCCTAATAATATCCATCCACCATGACTGAGCAACGGAATTAACCACTAAAAATCACCCCTTTCTACATAATTCCACAAGTTTGATCACCAGTTGAATTATTAATCAAGTTGAATAAGAACGTTACAAGTAACGGTATAAAATACAATAAAACAGCGCAAAGCATTCTCGTTGTAAACTTCTTAGTAGTCTTACGCATATTCTCACTATCAGAAAGTAATGTACTTTTAGCAAAATCAATACTACTTAAAACAATTACCAACAAAGGGCCTATTATTTTAACATAATTAAAGAATTTTTGAACCATCCATGCTACACTACTTTCATCAGCAGGATCTCCAAATACATATTGACAATTCTTTTTATCTGTCTCATCTTCTTCGTCACCAACTTTTTGGACATAACTATCATGACCATCAGTCAATACCATATCTTTATCTATTGCCTTAACATCACAAAAAGAAAATAATGATACAAATATTATAAATATAAAACCTAAAAAATTAATCTTTTTCATCATAGTCACTCCAAAACACTTAACCATTCTCAGTATAACAAAGAACCAAAAAAAAAGCAATGAAAATTGCTTCCTTAAACCTAATACACTAACTAACTTTCTTCCTAACTAATCTTCAGCAGCTTTTTTCCAACAAGCAGCCCAATTAGACTGAGCTACAGAATCATCATTAGCTGTACCAACTATGTCCATTACAAGACCAACAATAGTAGCCATAAAGAAAATTACAACCGCATATAATATTCTCTTAATTAATCTACCTTGTGCTGCTTTAATTTCTTTATCATCACTTGCCAAAACGGCTTTACCTAAATCGATAGTTCCCATTAAAATAAGAACAATAGGTATACCTATCCAAATAATTGGAAAAATTCCCTGTCTAATAACTCTAAAAATTGGAAGTAACCCACCACAACTATCATTAAGTGTTGCTATCTGAAATAAATCCATCCTAAAAACTCCTTTCACTAATCATATAATACAAAAAATTTAGTTATTTGTCAAACATTATCAAAATCTAAATAACCCTAAAATTTTACCCTCACTTTTTTTACTATTGGTATTATTAACATTACCCAAACCAACAGTACCAATCAAATTAGCTATCTCAGCATTTTTCTTTCTCTCATCTAAAGGAGGTACATTGTAAATTACTTTGGTATGTGCTTCATACTCAA
Source organism: uncultured Bacilli bacterium (assembly GCA_947628745.1). Lineage (GTDB taxonomy): Bacteria > Bacillota_I > Bacilli_A > RF39 > UBA660 > CAG-417. The sequence continues at coordinate 14,944 of CANRBB010000006.1, forward strand.
AATCACTTATATCTCTATTATTGAGTAAACTTTTATTAAGTATAATCTTCTTTCCCTTTAATTCATTAAAAATATTTTGGTTGGTTCTCATCAATTTGTTTAATCTAATAGAACTAGGTTCTATCAGATACAATACATCACCACATGATGAATCATCAGTACAATCATTTAAATCTACCAATATTACTGAAGCATCTGTAAGTTTATTAATAGTAGAAACTAACGCTTCTTTATTTGTAGTAATAGTATTTTTTACATTAAAATATTGTAAATCATGTCTATTCACTTCAATAGCATATACTGTATCACCATAACTTCTTTCTAATTCCTTCTTTAACATATAAATAAGAGTCGTAGCTCCTGCATGATCCGTAATATTTCTTATCCCAACTACTCTGCATCCACTTTTTACTTTTTGCTCCACAACTTCAGTTAATTCCTGTACTTGTTCGACTTGTGCCACATCTTCATGTGTATTAGTATGATTAATTAAATATTTTACACCCTCTATATTATTGGTAAAATTATAAGCCCCCATTTTAACTAATTTAGATAAAAATTTTTGAGAAGATACTTCTGGTATTTTTGGTAAAAACAATATTACCTTATTTGGATCTAATGAAGTTACTACTTTTTCTATATTTTCTGTCATTAAATAATTTTTAACTGCCGTCACATCTAAAATCATCTTATTGAAGTAAAAATTATTAAATATAGATACTATCTCAGTTGCATCAAAAGAACCTGTTATACTTTTTATTATATCTACATCCAAAGTAGATAACTCATCGCTCCTTTGATTAGCTACTATAACATTCATATAATCACTTACCTCTCTAATTAACTTTTATTGTTGCCTTTGTAGAACCATCCACTTGAAAATATCTAATATTAGGAAATAATTTATTAAATATAGGTATATCAATACTTACAAATGTTTTTACAGCTACATATGTCGTAGTAACTGATTCATTTTTATTTTGTTTAGTAATTACTTTATAACACCAGCCCTCGCCCAAATCAGTCTTCCATCCAAGTGAACTATCACAAGTTTTTGTAAACTCAGTAGAAGCCGAGTAACCAATTGAATCAGCATAATTTTTAATATTAGCTGCTATCTCTGCATCAGTTACTTTTTTATCAGTAAAATTTTCTGAAGCTTGTATTACATCTACAATTCTACTCTTCATTTTAAAAGCCTTACTATAATTAATTGAAAAAGCTAAATAACCACTAATAATTATTATAAAAGCAAATACTAAAGTAAGAGCAGGTATTCCACCACTAGATTCTTTCATCTTAGATAACTCACTTCCTTATCTTAATCTTATTGCTTTTGTTCTTCCAACTACTTTAAAGAAGTCAAACCTAGCCATTATTCTATTAATTACAGGAACATCTACGCTTACAAATGTTAACACTTCATAATAATTCTTTACATTTGCATTGGTACCAGCTAATTCTTCACTTGCACTAACTTTACGATAGCACCAACTTTGATCCGCAACACAGGACCAATTAGTACCACTATTTCTAACTACATTAACTGCGTCACTTCCAGGATTATAGCCAAGACTATTCACAATAGATTCTGCTTTAGATTTAAAGCTTTCCAGTTCAACATTTCCCTCATATTTTTCAATTAGTGTCAAAAGTTCATTTTTAACCTGAAAAGCCTTATAATAATTTATACCAAATAAAATAAAGCCCGTAACAATTAGAATAAAAGTAAAAAGCAGTGTTAAATTGAAAACACTACCAATAGCATCTTTCATTCATAAACACCACCTTTCACTACAAAACAAACTATTTAACATTTTTATTAACTACATTCCACTGATTATTAAGGCTTTTTTGAATATTTGGCCAAATAACAGCAGCAAAGAATGCAGCTATTGCAGCTATCGCAATGATAGTAACTACTGTCATATTTAATTCACCACTTGCTTCTTTCACTTAATTGTCCTCCTTCCTATCATCTATTACAATTATAATATAGATTAATCTATAATTCAATCAATTTTACTAATTTTGTCAATTATCTATTTCACTAATTTTGTAAAGTACAACAAACTACATTGAAGCCCCAAACATACTCATCATAGCAATCAATAATATTACCATTACTCCAATACCTGTACAAATAAGCATTGTCATTGTTTGCCCTTCCATTTTATTTAAACGCTCTTTATATTTAACTTCACGAGCTTTATTTTGAAGACTTGATACACTTCTCGAAAACATCATAAGTCTATCTTGCTTTCTTTCTTGTGAACCAATTCCTAAACGATATAATAATCTCATCATTCTCATAGAATCTCTAACTGGATAAGTATTAGCAAATTCCATATAAGGATCAACTGAAGCATCACCAGAATTAATTCTTTCTATCATTCTTTTTAGTCCAGGTTTAAATACATCAGGAGCATCATCTATACTTTTTCCTAACGCCACTGGGACAGTATAATGTTGAACTAATATTTCTAGTCCCTTTAAATAATATGGTAACATTAAATCTATTTCATGCAAATGCGCTTTATAAAAAGAATTAAGTTGCATATAAGGTAATTTAAACATTCCATAAAATATTACTACTACTAAAACTAAATTTAAAACACTAAAATCTCCTAAAAACAAAACCATAAATATAACTGCTACAATTATGGCATTAGAGACTCTCTTTTGAAATAACACATCAACATCAACATTGTCACCATACTTAGCATATAATAAAAATTCATAATTATCTTCTTTCAATAATTTAAAAGCCTTATCATTATCAATCATGAATTTTTTAGTATCAATAGTTTTATTATAGATAAGTACCCCCAAGATAAGAGCTATAACTATAATTATTTCCATTATTCAGCACCTACATTCTCATTATAATATCGTTCTCCTTTTAACAAGAAATATGTATTAATGATTAGAATACCATGTAATAAAAGTTTTACGTACCATGCATCTAACATTGCAATATAAGACTCTTTTCCAAGTAAGAATTGAACCAATAAACATAATACATATAACATCATACCAAACTGTAAGAACTTCCTATGAAAGTTTTGTCTATCTATTCTATCACGATAAACTCCCTCAACTAATGTATCTATATCAAGTTGCATTTGTTCCAAACTATCTGCACTATTTTGAGCACCCTCTTTAGTAATCTGTAAAAACAATTGATGCATATTCTTAACAATGTAATATGGATATAGTCTGTTAAAATATTCTACTGATTCATCTATACTACCATTTTTATAAGCAAGTTCTATAACACGATCAACATCTCCTGCCACAGGATCATCTAACAAACCTGACTCCCTAACTCCTTCTAACGATTTAACGAAAGATTGGGTAGTAGCAAATTCCATTATAGTATTACTGGTATAAACTTGCACTTGCTCAAAGATAAACTCACTATATATTCTTTTACATCGCAGAAACGATAAATAAGGTACTAAGGAAATTGCTGCAAGTACATAAATAATACTAACTATTAAGTTGTAGAAATATAAATATGAAATAACTGCCGCAAATATTCCTAAAAAAGCAGCCTGCATTAAATACTGTCTAGCACTAAACTCCTGTCCTAACTCCTTTGTCTTTTCACGTACCTTTTTATATGAATAAGGAGCAAATTTATCATAAAGAACCGCCACTTGATCATTAATAAATCTACCCACATTTTGGCCTTTATAATTTCTATACAACATAATTAATATCGCAATTATTAATAAAATTATTAATTCCATATTTTACTCCTTTCTACATGCCTTGACTACCTACCGTAGGATTACCACTAACAGTATCAAAATCCATTCCATCAAGTAAATTGTTCATATCAACATTTATTAAAGTATTAGTAGTTGGCACATCATTACTATTTACAATGCCATTATTATTTGAAATAACATTAGATGAGTTAATCTCAGCACTATTCTCACCATTAATTGGAGTACTATTATTAGCTACTACACCAGGCATAAAAGAAGTAGTATCACTCTTTACCTCTGGATTATTTAAGATAGTATCATTAACTTGTACAGAATTTTGTGTAGAAGTATCAGTTGGTACATCATTTTTTACACCTGTATTATTTACGGTAGTATCATTAACCTGCACAGAATCTTGTGTAGGAACACCAATTGGTGCATCACTAGCCTGTACAAAATTTTGCGTAGGATTAATAGCTTGTACACCATCAATTTGTGAACTATTATCATCTTGTGTATTATCTTCTGCTACCATATCACTACTAATATCATCTTCAAAAGGTTTATCAGACAAACCCTTAGTAATATTAGTAATATCAATATTTTGATTTTCTAAATACTCTATCAAATGTGGACTAGGTTTATACATTACTGGCTCTTTATCAAATACTTTTCGATAAATAGTATTTGATTGACATTTGTTATTTTCATCTACATAAAACTCGGTAACTTCATCAACTTCACGGTGAAATTTACCATATTTTTTACTATAATAAGCCTTAATATGTACACCCAATTGAATATAACGATAGATTGTTGTCAGGAATTGATCAACATCAAGATCTGTTTCCATCAAACTATATAAACGATACGGAATAGCACTTGCCTTATCAGCATGAATTGTAGATAAAATATTATGTCCTGACGAAATTGAATTACGTACAGCTGAAACAGCTTCAGCACTACGTACTTCTGAAAGCAAAATCCATTTAGGATTTTGCCTCATACACGTAACCAAAACATCAGAATAACTAGCCACATTATTAGTTTTCATAGCCACTATATCTCTATTAGGAAATATTTTATCTAAATGTAACTCTAGTGTATCCTCAATAGTTATTATTTTTTCATTTTCTTTAGTATGACTAGCTAAATACTTTACAAATTCAGTTTTTCCAGAACCAGTTTCACCACAAACAATTATATTACAGTGTCCCTCTACACATTTAATTAAAATATCATGTATATCAGCTGTAAAATAATCATCTTCTAATAGCTTTTCTTTTTTTAATCTAATCTTAGCCGGCGTCTTACGCAAAACACAAGCTATTCCATTAGTTGCAATCGACTGATGCACAAAGTTTAAACGCAATTCACTACTTTCAGCATCTAGAAATGGTTTAGCATTATTAAAGGTAGTTCCCATAACATTAGAACACTGAAAAGCAAGCTTTTCCATAAACTCTTGGGTACAGGCTGGAACCTCAACACGGATAGAACCCTGAGTTAAAGAACGAATCCAAATTTGTCCACCATTACAATAAGAAATATCTGTTATATCATCATTATCCAGTAAAGGCTTTAAAGGGCCAAAATCGAGTTTATCAAATATATTCTCATTCATTTTACCCACTTCCTATCCTTTTTATTTTTATTCTTTATTCTGCATAAACAGTATTATCATTAATAAATTTCTTAAGTGACTCACTACTCAAATCTAAATCTCCTGGTTTAGATTTTAAACTTTCAGCAGTAGGTACAGGTAACAATTCAGTTTCAAATGTACCTAAATACTCAGCTTTTTTAAGAAGTAAATAATATTCTTGTGGAACAGCGAATATTAATTGAGATGGTACACTATTTTCTTCTACATTAGAAAATACATTTTTACCATTACTATCTCTAACTGCTAAAACTTTAACATTTTCAAGTAATTTACCAAAGGTTACTTTACTTGTTTCTACTGTATCACCATTTTGTATTCTAAGTGATGCTTTCAAATAAACATCTATATAATTACCAGGATAAATAGAATTACTATAAGTTGTTTCCATATTAACTGCCATATAGTACAATACATATCCCTTAGGATATTTCAATATAATATTAGCAGGTAATTGTTCTTCTTCACAAACAGCTCTTTTATAAAATAAACTACCCTCTGGAATAACTGAGTCAGCCATTGTATACATTCCAACAACACTCTGTTTATCTCTTATAACATCACCTTTTAACATTGAAGGTGGTACATCTGTAACATCAACCATATCTTCGGTTATTTCTGTACCTGCATTAATAGTATTAATAGCGTAGGGAACTGAAATTGGGTTAGTAGCTGATCTAACACGCCAATTATACCCAATATAAAGTACTACTACTGCTAAAATAACTCCTAAGAAAGTAACAGTATTTTTATTAGTAAGAAATTTCTTTAGCCCTGTTTTCATATTATTCATAATTTAGCCTCCCCTCTTTTCTATTCATTACTACTATAAGAAGAACTAGTTTTGTTATTTTTACTTGAGAAATTAGTAACAAACGTATCCTCACCATTAATAGATTCTATTATCATATCCACACTAGTTGTAATATCTGTCGCCTCACTACTATCAGCTGTATTACTCTTAGACGTAACTTTAACACTTACTTTAGGAGGAGTTTCATTTAAATCATAGAAATCAATATCATAATCACGTGTTCCATCAACACCATCAGCAAAGCGACGTACAAAATTTTCTACAAATCTTTCTTTATCCATTCTTACTAAACCATAAGAACTATAAAATCCATAATCAATAGCATCATTCATAGCCGCTTCTGTTGTATCTTTTAATAAATAATAATCAAGCTCAGACCCAGTTTGCTGTGAAGTAACCATATTTACTGCAAAGAAACCGAGTACAGCCATAATTATAACGCCAATTAACAACACTGGTTTGTTCATAAATTAAGCTCCCTCCTTAAGTTTAGGACAAGTGGACTCTGCACTAACATAAGTAGCTAAAGTGTCGCATGTACCACTTTTCATATTATTACATGTATGATTATTAGGGCCTGTATACGAACTAATATACTTTCTATTTGATAGAAAATTACTCTTATAAAACTTAATATTATTATCAGCTTTATAATAAGTGTCCTCGCCCAATCCCTCAGAATAATCCTTATTTTTAAAATCATTTCTAATATTTTTGATATTAGTTTTAGTTAAGCTAATATGAAAATCCACTTCTGTCTTATCAGAATAAACCTTTTCTCCCTGAGATTGTATCTTAGTAATCAAAGCCGTGGGTGTAACTGGATAGCCTTGTATTTTTAAGTTAGTAGCATCACAACTCCAATTATAACCTACACTACGGCCAGTTACTGAAGAGTTAGCCATTTTAGTAGCTGAACTCTTCTTACTAGCATAGTTTAATTTTGTTAATTTTGTATCTTTTTCTATTTCTTTAGTACTACTTGTACCTGTTGTCTTTGTATCAGCTTTAGGTGGGAATAATTGATCTAATGCTGCAGCTTTTGTATCGAAGTTTGTAATAATATTTTTATCGCAATCTTCACCCTTACATTCGTCAACCGTTGGACCACAATTTCCGCCAACACAATCGGTTGGACAATCTCCAGATGGACATGAGTTATCTTGACCAACTGCATAGAAACACTCGATACCAACATCCCAATTTAAGTAACCAAAGTCACCAATATCAGCTAAAATGTTATAAATTCCATTATAATGATTATATTCAGTATTAGTTGAATCTTTTTTCTTAGTAACATCTATTGTAGACTTTTTAGCCTCATCTCTTTGGTAAACTTGATCCCAAATCCACCAACTCTTATTAACTTCTTTAGCATTTAAAGGTACACAATATTGACCATTTTTATATGTATAGAAGTCTTCATCTTCTTTACTAACACCAAATTCAACAGAACCTGTCTTATTATTAACATAGCTACCAGGGAAACTTAATACAGTCTTATAATCATCTGTTTTATTATCACTACCATTTGCACAAACACCAGATACTTCTTTGGTAATAATGTTATCTTTACTATCTCTTGTAACTTTAGTCTTCTTATCATTTGTTTCTGTCCAAGATTCACAAGTTTTACTATCTTCACCTAACTTACAAGTCTTTATTTCACCTGTACTATTATTAACAGTCATTTTATATGTAGCTGTATCAGTATTACATGTAGCTTTAGCTTCACATCCTGCAATAGCATCTTTATATGCCTCTAAATCTTTCAAATAATTTTCATATCTACTTTGATATTTACCTGATAGTCCATCAGGAGCAACATCATTCAAATAACCTTCACAAGTATCAACCTCATACTCACATTTATCATTGCAATTAGAATTTGCATAATGATTATATCCCAATTTTACTCCAACATCATTTGCAGTATAGCTCCACTTATTTAAATTATCTGATCTACACGTATTATCATTTGTAGGACAATAATCCCATGCACTACCATACACTTGACCATTTCCAACAGTTCTTAATGTTGAATTATAAGATAAGAAATAGAATCTTGAATAATCGTTCCAATGACATCCTTTAATAGTTGGAATTGTCTTACCATCCAAAGTAGGTGAACTGCTATCTTTATTATATGAATGCCATACTATATTATTATTTGCATCACTTGTGTAATAACCACCAAAGTAACTTGTTTTTCTATAACCATCATAAACGTTTGCACCTTCATTTGCATTAGCCTTAGTTTGATTACACCATGCTTGATTTCCACTAAAGGCCATCTTTAATATAGCATCTTCACTCAATGGTAAAGAAAGTTTTAACTTAGTCTTTTTATTTTTACCATATACTTTATTATAACATTTATTAATACATGACTGAGAATATTTTCCACCATCACAACTAGTTATACAGCTGTCAAATTGATCATTAGGACCTGCTTGTCCAGAGAAACCAACTTGATTATTGTCACAATATACTGCTGGCTCACATAAACCATAATCTTCTAGTTTTGGTGCTGAAGAATTTCCACCGCCTTCTCCCCCATTCAATTGAGCAGAACAAGTAACTTTACTTTGTATTTGAACTTCATATTCAAAGCACATACCTGCTTTTACAGCAACTGGTGGCCCATAAGTAACCGTAACTTCCTCTACACACTTTACAGAACAAACATCAACATTAGTTTCTGTACCAGGATTGTAATGGAAGGTAGCTTTACCTTGATAGGCCTCAGTTTCTGCATAGAAATTTCTTACATTCTTTTTAACATTATCTAAAAAAGCATCACATGTAAGATCTATCTTTTTATTAGGATCAAGCTTCACAAAGCCATCATTAACATGATTAGGTAATGTCTCAGAGAATTTAGTAGCATTACTAGTAGCAATTACAACTTCAGCCACCTTATAAATTCTTTCTAAAACCCATTCTTCTGGATAAATTTGTTGTACCGTGCTTTGGAAACAATAAGACATTAAATTTTGGAAATTATTATCTCCTACACCATTAGCGCTTACATTAGCATAAGTATAATCAGTTAGAAGTTTAGCATACTTAGTTCCAACATCACTTGAAGTCAATTGTCCATTTAAATACTTATAACACATACCACCTGCACTTACTGATGGATTAGGAACAGCATCTTTAGCCTTAGATCCAAATCTATACTGTGCTTCAACTGTATATGTGTTTTTACAATCATATTTATCCTTATTCTTTGTTACTGAATAATTATCAACTAAAACAGCTTCCAAATCAATAATTACATCAAAACTACCAGTATAACCTGTTGAAACAACAATTTGTTCGCCTGCTTTATATTCTTTATCTATAAGAGGATTGTCAGTATCATGATTTTTATACACTTTAACACTAAATGTAGGTGTCTTGTTATTTTCACTAACAATAGTAAACGTAACTGTCGAATTATCTTTACTTTTTTCCTTCTTTACTTGAAATTCATCACTAAGTTTACTATTACAAACATCACAAGCCTCTTTATTTTCATCTGAATTACAATCAACAAGCTCTGCTGCTTTTACGTTAAGGCAATTCATTAACAAAAATATAGCTATTATGCTTAAAAAATATTTACCCCAACTTTTATGCTTTTTCATTTTCACCATCTCCTTCCATAGTTTTCTTAATTTCTTTATAGCTGTCTTTTTCTTTTACACTATAATTTCTAATTCTTTCATCATCTCTTACTAACCTCGCTTCTACTATCATATTAGTATGAGTATTACCAAAGAATCTCGTACAAGTAACTAAAGTAATAATTTTATCACTTCCGTCTACATCTATATCAAAATCAAAATAACTATTATTTTTAGCTTTTTCAATATACTTTTCTCTTTCATCTTCATTCATATATTCATCATATTTAAAATCGTCACTCTCATCCATATAAACTGCATATATTTTATATAGATAATTATGATTATTAATAGTATATTGAACATACTTATTCTTTTTCACAAAATCATAATTTAAAAAACTAGGTAAATTTTCAAAATCATTAAATTCTTTTTTATTTATTAATGGTTTACTTGATACATTTCTAATATTATGTCCAAAAACCACTACCCTACTATTTAATACTTTTGAATAACTATTAGTCCAAACATAATCAACCCCTAAAGAATCTAAATCTGCACTTTCTTGATTTTGCATTACCGGATAATCTATGTTAGTACCTTGTACTTTTAACCATGCCATCACTGGATAATCTTTTTTTACAGCACTTTTTACATCCGTAGTTCTATCTACAAGGACATAATGAGGAGTAACATAGTTATATATAAGAAGTCCTAGAAAAGTCAGTATCAGGACAAGTAATAAGCTAAACGTTGCGAGTACTTTTGCATTTTTTGTTTTCTTTTTATTTTTTTTCTTCATACTATCTTACTCCTACCACTACTTTTCTAATACATAAGGGTTGGTTTTAGTACCTTTACCTGATAAAACAGTTACATCTTTATCGAGATATCCTATTACTCTTATTCCTGCTTTTTCTGAATTAGGAACACTATTGTAATATATTACATCTATATTAGAAACTAAATACTTCCTTAATTCTTCTTCAGAGGAATTAATTAACCAATAAGAATATCCACTGCTACCATTTGTACCACTAAACAACTCATACATATTTGGTGCCGATAATTTTACTTTATATTTTTTTGTTGTCTTTTTGCCAGAATACGTTGCGACAGTTTTATAAATTGGAACGCTTACTTCATGTTTCGTAAAGACATCTGTTTTTATTAATTTTGATAAATCATTTTCTATATAATAACCAACATTTCCTTTTTTCTCTGGATTATATATTTTGGCCTTATCTTTATTTTCATATCCTACCGAGTTTGTCATAACAACGGCATCACTAACTACTTTAGTATAACCATCTTTATCTACATCAATTATTCTATATTTAATATTACCATAAGATACATATTCACCACTTTGTCTTGTATTAATATTATCACCAGCACGAGCTTTACTCTTATTTATAAAGATGTAAGGATCTCCAAGACTACCATCACCATCAATTAATTTAATACCTTTTTTTAGATTAATTACAGGATATACTGCAAAGTTATATTTGTCATCAAATGACATATATTTAGAAGTACCATTGCCTGAGAAATAAGTTCTAACAGCCCAAGCTTTATTATCATTTTGATTATTACTTGTCCAAGCTATATTATTAGGATATAAATATGAATTTCCATCTATAACACTATTATTATAATCACTTATAGATAAAAGTCCTACATTCTCTTTCTTATTACCTTTACAGCTTTTAACTGTATCTACATTTTTATCACTAACAGTACTTTTACAAAAACTACCCTTTACTATATACTTAGTACTCTTATCAGTTAAATGATCATAAAAGTAATCATTTAACCATTTATCTACATCATCATAATTTACTGTACCAATATTATCAGAAGCAACAATCTTTACACTTCCATCACTATTTAGACCTACTATTCTAAATAACATATTAGAAAACATTATATAGTTCTGAACATCATTACCTTTATATATTTTATCTTTATCAGTACTATCTTCTACTACTTTATTTAATGTTTGAATAACCTTAATCTTTCTTGTCACAACACTTTCATTTTCAAATGAATCAGATATTTTATATTGTATGGTATAAGTTCCTATTTTATCTGTATCTACTTTACCACTAACATCTACATCTTTAACATCCATCTTTCCGTCAGTATTATCTATTACACTCTTAATACCCTCATCGTTATACTTACTACCTTTTTCTATTTCTATTTCATCTTTACCATTTAATTTAATAACTGGCCCCTCATGATCTGTATCAGATTTCATTTTTCCACAATCTAAATATACATAATAATCATATTTACCATTTTTTCTTTTAACTTTAACCCACGACTTATCATAACTACAAAAATCTTTATCATACGTAGTTTTCATAGAATCAACATATTTTTGTTCGTATAAAGTTCTAAGTGTAACTGTACTCATTTCTCCCTCTTCAGGTAAAAAAACATTATTTTTCTCAAAATAATCCTTAGAAGCATCTAAGACTAAATCTTCTTTTTTATTAAAATCTATTAAAGGATAAATAATTAAAAACCAAATCAACAATAATACAGCTATCACTACAAATACCACTATAATCTTCTTTTTCTTCTTCTTATCCATAAAAATCTCCTATTTTAACTTAACAACATATTTTTTTGTTCTTATTGTATATTCCAAACTAATACCTTTAGCTTTAGCTAACTCATCAGGCACTTTTAAAAATATTTCCTTACCCTCATACTCAGTATCTATCAAATCAATCATATCATAATACTTAGTCTTTCCTTTACTATCTTCATACTTAATTCTACCATATCTATAAGAAAAGTCAACAAATTCTTTACCCGTAAAATCGGATGAAGAAAAGCTAATTTTTAATATTTTATAACCGTCTTGAACATTTAAATCTCTTTTTCTAACATAGCAATTACTACCATTTGTCTCACATCCATACTTATAATAAATATCCTGTGTATTAAATACATAATTCTCAAGTGTTAAAGCTCTTTCTTCTCCCGAAATAAATTCAAAATTAATCTTACTACCCAATTTAAAATTATCAGTATCTTCTATCTTAGATATATCTTTAACTTTTAATTTAATCTTTCTCAAATAAGTCTCATTATATCCTTGATATTCTTGATAATATAAAACAAATCTCCTATCTTTTAAAGTATCTGAAACTTTATATATTAGATTAAAAGTTCTACTTTCACCTGCATTAATATATTCATTTTTAGCTAAACCTTCCCCTACATCTACAAAAGAATCATCATAATATATTGTATTAGTTTTATTAACTGTCTTATTCATCAAATGAAATCTATTAAAATTAGGCTTAACTCTAGAACTTCCATTATTTTTCATCGTAACTGATATAATTACAAACTTATTATCTTTTTCTATTACTTTACCAGTCATATCTTTATTAGTAGAATAACTATTATTAATTTTAATACTATAATTACCTACTACAAAGTCATTACCTTGTTTATAACTTTTATGCTTTACTCCCACAAAATAATAGGTATATCCTACAAATGATACTATAAGTATAACTAGTACAACATTACATATCTTTCTATGTTCTTTATAAAAATAGCTTAAATTTCTTTTTATTTTATTATAGGTTCTAATAAAAGAATGTTTATCTATCTCAATACTTACTTCAAATTCTTCTCTATCTTCACTTGTAAGTTCTAAGAATTCTTTATCATTATGAAAACTAAACTTCTTTAAATCTACCCCCGTAACACGTATTATTAATATGATTAATACAGCATACTGTAATAAGTTAGCAATATTTATAATATCCCTATATATATAGACTTCTGAAACAACAGTTAAAGTAGTATAATCATCAAAAAAGCGTATTAAAGAAACACATCCTGACATTAATATAATATACTCAGCAAGTATTACTAAATATAATTTCCAAGGTTTCTTTTTATATATTAATAAACTAACTACTAAAACAGTAATAATTATTATTGATACTATCGCTATAAATAATAGTGGTGTAACCTTAGTTGTAATTCCCTCTAAGTTTTCATTATAAGTACCAAAAGAGACAAACTCTTTTATAAACTCTCTTATTTCATATATTTTATAGTATATAAATGCCCATAACACTAATAGTAAAATATGTATCTTTTTAAAATTTTTTATCAAAAAAGCATACGGTTTTCTAAATACCATTCAAACACCCTCTCTACCTTATCTGTATTATAACTTATTTTAAAAGCTTAAACAAGATTAAAGAAAAAAATAACAGTAATAACTGAAATTGATTTTTTTTAAAACTAAACTACGTATCTTAAAATGTTTGGTATCTTTAGTGTTAAGCACCACTAAAAAAGACAATCACTATAGTTGCCTTTTTAATGTTTAAAATATTTTTTATTAAGTTCTTTTAATCTTTTTCTAAATAATCGCATCCCTTATGTGGTTCTTCTCTTAATAAATCATTATAATCTTGTTGTCTTAATGCTTCATATATTACTATACTACAACAATTAGCTAAGTTTAAAGCTCTCACATTCTTAGTCATTGGTATTCTCATACATCTATCAAGATGTTCTTTTAAAATTTGTTTTGGTATACCTGTTGATTCTTTTCCAAATATAAAATACAAATCTTTATTTTCTTTATTAGTATAATCAAAGCTAGTATGAGGTACATGTCCATATCTTGTAAAGAAGTAATATTCTCCCTTATTCTTAGAAAAAAACTCTTCAATATTCTCATAAACATAATACTCTAATTTATCTATATAATTTACTCCACTTCGTCTAACACTTGCCTCATCTAATTTAAAACCAAGAGGTTTTATTAAATGTAAAATAGTATTAGTCGCTACACAAGTTCTCATAATATTACCAGTATTTTGTGGAATCTCCGGTTCAAATAATACAATATGATTCATAATTAATTAGTCTTTCCTATCTGATGAAGATCAATAAATTGTTTAACTTTCGTAATAGATAATCTCTTATCTTCATCTCCCTGTACAATTCCCACAACATTACCATCAATAAATTCTACAAGTAAAGGATAATTATCTGTAAGTTTAATCTTATAATTATACTTATTATTAAAATCATCTACAAAAGTCTTAACATCAGCATTACTTAAATTCAAATAAATAATTTTATCTTGTAAATTATTTTTCTTAATTAATTTCTTAAAATCTTTTTCAAATAACCTACATTTATCTTCTGCTGCTGTACACATATAAATTGTACTATCAGGATTTTCTAATATAAAATGATCAATTTCATCCACCGTTATCTCATAACTTAAAGTATCTCTTATAACAGGTGTTTCCTTTTCATATTCAGTGTAAACTGTATACCATTTACATATATACCATACTAATAACACTACAAGTAAAAATATTATAATCAAAATAAAATAATTTTTTATTAACTTCTTATTCTCTTTTGTCATAACCAATCACCTATTAACCTCTCTACATTTAGTTTAACACAATTTTGTACTTTTAGATAATATAATTTAGTATCTTTACACTATTGCCTCATTTCTTATATTTATATTAACTAACTTTTTATATGAATTATCTTTATCAAATATTATATACTTATATATATGTGTAAAACCATCATTATATAATATTTTATATTCTTTATCTTTATAATCAACAAGTTTTACTTTACTATGTTCTTTAAATATATCCCCTTTTATTATCATAAGTTCTATATATCCCTTCTCTATAACTTCAATATTAGGTCTAAATTTAAATTCTTTATAAAATCTATCTTGTAACTCTTTTATTTCTTCTTTATTTAACTCTACTGATAAGGTAACTGTTTCATATCCAAATTTATGCAAATAATATACTGTGTATCTATTATAACAATTACAAGTATAATCACTTATACTATTATTCTTAACTTCACATATCTCATGTATTAAGTTTCTTTCTAATAATTCTAGGTTATATTGATTACGTTTCCCACTATAATAAATACTACTATACTTATCTTTATATTTTAAAAATAATTCTTTGTCTAAAACGTATATCCTATCATATTTATCAACAAAATCTAATAATTCTTTTTCCCTTTTTACCGTAATAGTATTAAAAGATGTTGGTATAATATCTAATTTATTAAACTTAACTTTTTCTATTCTCCCTTTTTTTCTAATACATCTTCTATCGTTAAGTTCTTCCAATATTTCTCTTCTAATCTCATTAAGAGTCTTAATTGGTATAAAAATACCTTGTTCACAACTAACTTCTACCTTTTTTACTTTATATATGGTTCCTCCAACTTTAAGTAATTGACTTATAATTCTCTCTTTATCCGTCTGAATAGTTTTACTTTTCTCTACAACAAAGTCCTCTCTCGTAATATTGTTAACACCATCACTAACAGTTGTAACTAACCTACCATTCTTATAAGCTTTTACAGTAAAAGTTATCTCTATTTTTCTTGGCTCATAATTTAACACTTCTTTTTCTAAATACTTTGAACTAGTCAAATATACTTTATCTAATTTTTTTAGCCCTACTTTATTATCAATATAACAAATATCAGTACAAGATGATTTTAGCTTCATATTTTCATCATAGAGAAAATTAACAATCATCCCTTTCTTACTATCTAAAAATCTAATACCATCTTCCTGATGTAATGAATAATCTAGTTTTATTTTTATTTTGTCTTTCTTTAACTCTATAACTTTACCTATTTCTTTACCCACATGATTAGGTGATTTAGTATTAAGTATATCTCTATTGTTAACATTAAAGAGATGGCCCTCAGTAAACATACGATTATATATTATTTTTAATTTATCTTCTTCTTGCTTTATATCTACCTCATCAAAATTATCTATCAAGTTTCTATAAAAACGTGTTACAAAATATACATATAAACTAGACTTCATTCGTCCTTCTATTTTTAAAGAATCAATACCACTTTCTAATAATTCTTTTATTTTTCTTGTTGTATTAAGCTCTTTTGTACTAAGTAAATATCCCTCATCTATTATTTGTCTATCTTTTACTAATTTATAAGGCAGGCGACAACAACCACTACATTCTCCTCTATTACCACTTCTATTTCCTATCATACTACCAAAAAGGCAACAACCTGAATAACTAATACAAAGTGCCCCATGAATAAAAACTTCTTTTTCTATATCTATTTTAATATTTTTAATTTCATCTAGTGTTAGCTCTCTTGCTAAAACAGCTCTTTTTACACCCATTTTTTTAAGTAAGGATAAGGTATTTATATTACAGTTATTAAACTGCGTTGAAGCATGTATCTCTAAATCAGGATATTTTTCTCTAATTAAACACATCATACCAAAGTCCTGTATTATCACTGCATCAACATTATTTAAATATAAAAACTCTATATTATCTAAAAAGTCCTCTACCTCACTATCTTTTACTAAAGTATTCATAGCGACATATATTTTAACACCGTATAAATGACATGTCCTGATAGCTTCTTTTACTTCATCTTGCGTAAAATTTAATGCAAAAGCTCGAGCTCCATATTTTTTTAGGGATAAATATACAGCATCAGCTCCACCATCAATAGCCATTTGTAAAGATTTAAAATCACCAACGGGACTTAAAAGTTCAGGCTTTTTCATAGAACATCTTCACCTCTTTCACATATTTTACTATAAAAGGCCAAAAATAGCGAGGGATTATATGAAAGAGGGAAAGAAAATAAATACACCTAGTTACTATACAAACACTTCAGTAGTAATAGCTTATATTATTATGGAAACAACTACCGAAAAAGAGCAGGTCATTTTAGGCGCTACTCTTATGGCTATTGGACAGTTATTAGTAACAAATTCTTCTATCCCCTTAGCCCCAAATAATAATCAGTAAGAGATATTGGTTTTTAAGACGTCGATGGCAGGTCGAATTCCAATATGAGTAGCATGAACGACGCTATTGCCTCCATCACGATTACCACCACCAACAGTCAATGAACGGTTTGAAACGCTCGATAATGCAGTCTCAAACCACCAGTGCCAAAGCTCTGAATCTGAGTAATGTGTATTTTCTAACAAATACTCGCATGTATCTAATTCACCTATTTCCCATGTGCCAATAACTATTCCACATGCCTTATTTACTTCTTGAACAGTTAATAATCTGGCAGCTTTATCAGTATAAGTAAATGTTCCTAAAGTATGAGAACCATCACCAGTAGTTGATTCTCCTTTTTCATTTAATAATTGTCTAGTATCTTGTAATAATGTTACTTTACTCCACTCTCTTGCACTTGGTAACTCAACATAACCAGTTACAGGTCCATGCCAATTCTCAGCACTAGAATCATAGGGAAATGGTGCATTATTATCAGGAACTCCCGCTTTTACATTGTTATAGTAAATTAAAGTGGCATACTTATCATTGAATGACTTAGTTGTTGTATCATAGTAATCACTCACATAATAAAACCTTTCTGTTTTACTATTATATACTCCATCTCCATCTACATCACAATCAAATGCATCCCCTGATGCAAGCTTTCCACCTACTCCATAATGTCCATAGGTTATTGTATCTCCAACATTATATATTTCATCGCATGGGTGATACCGCCCGCCATGATCTTTACATATTTCGGTGTGTAAAGTAATTGCTCTTTTACATAACTTTGGTTCTACTTCTTTTGCACTATCTTCTTTTTGGACATAGTTAAGTTC
>CANRBB010000007.1 GCA_947628745.1 uncultured Bacilli bacterium
CTTAACTATGTACAAAAAGAAGATAGTGCAAAAGAAGTAGAACCAAAGTTATGTAAAAGAGCAATTACTTTACATACCGAAATATGTAAAGATCATGGTGGAGATCATAACCCATGTGATAAAGTATACAACGTAGATGATACGATAACTTATGGACATTATGGAGTAAGTGGAAAGCTTGGATCAGGGGATGCTTTTGATTGCGATGTTAATGGAGATGGTGTCTATAATAGTGATACTGAAAGATTCTATTATGTAAGTGATTACTACGATACAACAAGTAAATCATTTAATAGTGATTATGCCACCTTAATTTACTATAATAATGTAAAAGCAGGAGAGCCTAATAGTTTGGCAACGTTTGCGTATGATGCCAGTAATGAGAATTGGCATGGACCAGTAACTGGGTATGGAGAGTTACCAAGTGTGAGTCAGTGGAGCAAAGTAACATTGTTAAATGAAAAAAGACAATTACTAAATGAAAAAGGAGAGGCAACTACGGTTAATGGTTCTAATGTTTTAGGAACATTTACTTATACTGATAAAGCTGCACGTTTACTAACTGTTCAAGAGATAAATAGGGCGTGTGGAATAACTGCGGGTACTTTTATGGAGGGAGAGCTAGACACCTGTGAATATTTATTGGAGAATACCAAATATTCTACTAGTAGTTTGTCTTATGGGTATTGGATAGAGACCGCGCACTCTAACAATCCTTTCATCGTTTGGGATGTGCTTGGAAACGGGCGTTTCGTGAGCAACGCCAAAGCGAACGATGCCGCCGGTCGTGGCTTTCGTCCTGCGATAGATGTCTTAAAAACCGATATTTTATATTAGAATATTTAAATAAAATTTTCCTCATTATTTGTTTATTTTAATGATTAAAGGGAGTAACTGTGTTAAAATATATAATGAGGAGAAAGGCTATGATTAATTTAAATGTTAAAAGTAATTATTCACTTCTTTCTAGTATGTTAACAATAGATGAAATAATAGATTATAATTTGTCTATCCATAATGATATATGTGTATTATGTGATAATAATATGTATGGAGTTATGGAATTTTATAAAAAATGTTTAGCTAAAAATATAAAGCCAGTTATTGGATTAAATATTATATTAGAAAAATTTGAAATAAAAATCTATTGTAAAAATTATACTGGATATCAAAGCATGATAAAATTATGTACAATTCAAAATGAAAGAGTTGTTACAATAGATGATTTAAAAAAATATAATTTAGACTTGGTGGCTGTTTTAGAATGTAAATATATAAATTATTACGAAGAAGTAAAAGAAATATATCCAGATTTATATGTGGGATATAATAATGTCTATGAAGAAAAAAAAGCCTTAAATGTAACAGAAGATATAGTATACTTTAGAGAATGTTTATATTTAAATTTTGATGATGGTAAATATTTAAGATATTTATACTTAATTAGGGATGGAAAAACCATTAGTGATAATATAAATTATGATATTTTAAATAAACAATTAATAACTGATGATGATTTACAAATAGATAATAAAGGAATTACTAATGCTTATAAGATAGCATTAGTATGTAACTTAGAGTTTCCTAAAAATGACCTACTACTACCTATTTATGAGACCGATAAGGGAATGAGTGCTAGTAAGTATTTATTTGAATTATGCAAATTAGGATTAAAAAAAAGAATCCCCAATATTACTAAGGACTATCAAGATAGACTATCTTATGAGTTAAATATAATAGACAAGATGGGATTTTCTAATTATTTTTTAGTTGTATACGACTTTATACGATATGCTAAAACTAGTGGAATATTAGTAGGACCTGGGAGAGGAAGTGCAGCAGGGAGTTTAGTAGCTTATTGTTTGGGTATAACTGAAATAGATCCATTAAAATACAATTTGCTTTTTGAAAGATTTTTAAATCCAGAGAGAAAAGGAATGCCTGATATAGATAGTGACTTCCCAGATGAAAAAAGGGAACAAGTAATAGAATATGTAATAAAAAAATATGGTAAAAAACATGTTTCTGGAATAGTAACATTTGGTAGTTTAAGTAGTAAACAAGTGTTAAGAGATTTAGCCAGAGTGCTTAATATTCCCATCTATAAGATAGATACATTAACAAAACTTATTCCACCATTTTCTAAAGATAAACTAATAGATATTTATAATAATAATGACAATTTTAAAAATATTGTAGATAATGATACCACTATAAATACTTTACTAAAAATAGCATTGAAAATTGAGGGCTTTCCAAGACATATATCTTCGCATGCAGCAGGTATACTTATGTCATGCAAAGAATTAGATGAAGTAATACCTCTTACAGTAAATGATTCTATGTATTTGTCAGGTTATTCTATGGAATATTTAGAAGAATTGGGACTTCTAAAAATGGATGTGCGTCTTGTTTAATACTCAAAAAATTCAGAAATGAAAACAAAGTATTAAAATATCGATTAGAAATATTTAAGTATAGTTGGTTCAAAAGTGGCTAGAGCCCACCTGCTAGAAAGAATAAAGTAAATGAGATATTTAACTGCTAATTTGATTTGAAGGGTGAAATTCCCTTACGGACTAAATGTCGATAGTCTGACACTGAGACTCCGACATGCTCAATCCTCTCAAAGGGAAAGGGTATGAAGCTCGGTAAAGTCGGCTGAAAAGAAATCTTATCTATGAAATATACGATTAAGGATTGGTTTAAAAGTGGCTAGAGCCCACCTGTCAAGAAAATATAAAATAATAATAAGATGACGAAGTAAGTCGGGTGGCCTGTAAAATGCAATATGCTGACTCACCAGGAACCGCCGTATGTAAGGCTCGTGATTTAAGCCAACCTAGTAATAGGTTGGGACTCTTAATTGGAGTTTCTAGTCGTTGTAATAGTAGTGTCCATTGCTATTACATCACTTGTCGCATAGACGACAAGAGTTCTTATCCCTTCGACAGTGGGAAAAAGAATGGCTAGCGGGTCAAAGGCGGCAGCTAAGTTGCTATAATTAAAGGCTAGAATTAGTGGAACAAGAGAACTGCAAAAGAAAGTGTTAAGGCTTTTGAGAGCCAATATTTCTAATAAGTAGGAAATGACTTATGAATTTGCAGGGCAGCTGCCCGTAGTAGCGATGAAACAGAGTAATGTCTGTGGAGCGAAGGGGCATAGTCGGTAATAGAATGAAATGAGTTTCAGATATTTAGGTAGCCGTTGAGCGAAATCGAACTAACCAAGCGAATCCAAAAGGAGGGATGCTATGGGGACAAAACTAAATAGAATTCCAAACAATGAAACGGAATTAAATGAACTCATTAAAGAAATTTATAAAGTTGCGAAAAACAACCACGATAATGGTAAGACTAATAGTTTTACTGGTATCCTAGAAATTGTGGCATCGGAACCTAACATTGTTACTGCCATACACAAAATCAAAAGTAATAAGGGTAGTAAAACATCAGGAGTTGACAACAAGAATATAAATGACTACCTTAAACAAGATTATGATGTACTGGTAAAAGAAATTCAACAAGAGCTTTATAACTACAAAGCAAAAGATGTTAAAAGAGTTTGGATACCCAAGCCAGGAAAGTCTGTTAAAAGACCTCTTGGAATCCCAACTATAAAAGATAGAATTATACAAGAATGTATAAGGAATATCTTAGAACCAATAGCAGAAGCACAATTCTTTAAGCACTCATATGGTTTCAGACCAATGAGGTCAGCCGAAATGGCTATTGCAAGAATATCAGCAATAAACTGGACTGCGAAATGCTACTGGGTAGTAGAAGGGGATATAAAAGGATTTTTCGATAATATAAACCATAATGTTATGATTAAAAGTCTATGGAATATAGGCATAAGAGATAAACGAATATTATGTATAATAACAGAAATGTTAAAAGCAGGAGTAATGAATGAGTGTACAACTAATGATTTAGGAACGCCTCAAGGCGGAATTATTTCACCACTACTTGCTAATATATACTTAAATCGTTTTGACAACTTCATAACAGGTGACTTTGAACAGAAAAAGCTAAGGAAGAAACATTCGAGGGATGACTCAAGGATAAATGCTATGAGGAATTTCAGCAATATCAAAACAGCATATTATGTCAGATATGCAGACGACTGGGTAATACTTACCGACAACAAGAGAGATGCTGAAAAACTCAAATATAAAGCTAAAAGGTATCTAAACGACACCCTAAAGCTTGAACTTAGTGAAGAAAAGACAAAAATAACCGATATCCGAAAGAAGCCTCTGGTATTCTTAGGTGTCGAAATAAAAGTGTACAAAAATGGTAATCATTGGGTAAATAGAATATCATCAGAAAGAGAGCGTTTCAAATTAAAAATGAAAAGTCTCCGTAAAGAATTATTCTATATCAGAAAAATTAATACTGCGAATGTAGATAGATTAATTGAAAATATAAATAGAGTAAATTCAATAATGGTTGGTATTATAAATTACTATAAGATGTGTGACCAAATTAGTGTGAAGGTTAGAAAATATGCATGGACCCTTAAATATACTGCCTACAAATCGCTAAAACGATATGGCGGAACATGGGTTAAAGCCAAAGATGTATTAAATCTAATCGGACTACACAGTGGTAGAAATACACATATTCCTGCAATCAAATACAAAGGGATGTATATAGGGTTAACAAGTATGGAATTTGCCTCTTGGGAAAAAGCCAAAATTAAGGACCCTAAAGAAAACCCGTACACAGACGAGGGATTAAAGAGGTATTTCAAAAGAACTAATAATAGGCCTCTAAAAGACAGAGTTGACGAAGTTAATTCAAACCAACATGCTCAATTCATTAGAATGAAGAAACATCGATTGTATAACTTTGAATACTTTATGAATAGACCATACGCATATAACAGAGACCGAGGCAAATGTAAAATTTGCAATGGTTACTTACTACCACATGAGGTTGTTATACATCACATAAACCCAAAGTTACCTATTGAACAAGTTAACAAAGTCAAAAATTTATTATCTGTACATGAATATTGTCATCAACTAATACATGGAAAGGTAATCGCAACTAGCCTTGATAAAATGACAATCAAAAGATTGACAAAATATCAAAACAAGCTAATATAATTCGGTTACGAGATAAACTGAATTATAGCAAACAAATTTCATTTTATTTGAAAGTAGGTTACCGTAGCCTACAATTATCGATGGAACGCCGTGTGCGATGAAAGTCGCACGCACGGTGTGAAGTGGGGGAAAAGAGCTCTTAGCAGGTGATGCTGAAGATTTCTCTTACCTATCACTATTTTTTGGGACTTAAAAATTTAAGTATAATAGAACATATTTTAACTGATATAGAGAATGTTTATGGAGAAAAAATTAATTTTAATGATATTCCATTGGATGATAAGAGGACACTTGATGTTTTTGCAGAAGCAGATACAGTAGGTATATTTCAATTTGAATCAGCAGGTATGAAACATTTTCTAAAAAGACTAAAGCCAAATAGCTTTGAAGATATTTTTGCAGCGATAGCCCTTTTTAGGCCGGGACCAAGTATTAATATAGATACCTATATAAGAAGAAAGCATGGAGAAGAAGAAGTAAAATATTTAGATCAAACACTAGAACCAATTTTAAAAAATACATATGGAATATTTATATATCAAGAACAAATTATGCAAGCAGCCAATATATTTGCAGGATATAGTTTAGGAGAAGCAGATATACTAAGAAGGGCAATGAGTAAGAAAAAAGTAGAACTCCTAAAGGCAGAAAAAGATAAATTTATAATGAAAAGTATAGAGCAAGGGCACAAAAGAGAAATATCAGAAAAAGTATTTGAATTAATATTAAATTTCGCAGGATATGGTTTTAATAGATCACACTCTGTTGCCTATTCTTTAATAGCATATAAAATGGCTTATTTTAAAGTACATTATGAAAAAATATTTTATAGTAACCTTTTAAACAACGTAATCGGAAGTGAAATTAAAACAAAAGAATATATTTTAGAAGCAAGAGAAAAGGGACTAGTAGTAGAATTACCAAATATAAATATAAGTAGTGTTAATTATGTAGTAGATAACGAAAAAATATATTATCCATTTACAAATATAAAATCTGTGGGCTCTGTTGCAGCAAATAAAATAATAAAAGCTAGAAATAATGTGAAATTTGAAAATATATATGATGCATTTAGTAGACTAATAATACAAGGAGTAACAAAAAATACTTTAGAAGCACTAATATTTAGTTTAGCGTTTAGAGATTTTAATATTAATAGACAAACTTTAATAACTAATTTAGATGCTCTAATAAATTATGGAGAATTAACAAAAGACTTAGATCCAACACTAGTAATGATACCAGAAATAGAAGAAAAAGAAGAATATAATAACGATTTCTTATTAAATAAAGAAAAAGAAATATTTGGATTTTACTTAACAAATCATCCAGTAGTAAAATATAAACATAAAGAAAAAGGAGTGATTGATTTAAAAAATATAAATCAATACTTTGATATAAATATAGTGACTATAGTATTAGTTGAAAAAGTAAAAACGATTAAAACTAAAAAAGGAGATAATATGGCATTTATTACTTGTAGTGATGAAGATGGAACATTGGACTATACTTGTTTTCCTAAAAATTATCAATTATATAATTGGATAAGTAGAGGAGATATATTAAAAATAGAAGGAAGAGTAGAAAGAAGATTAAATGTATTTCAAATAATAATAAATAAAGTAGAAAAATTAAATTAGGTGATGAATGTGGAAAAAAATAAAAAAGTATATGTATTAGCATTTATATTATTAATAATAGATCAAGTAACTAAAATCATAGTAAAATTTAACCTTATATTAGGAAAAAGAATAGAAATAATAAGAAATTTCTTCTATATAAATTATGTAGAAAATGAGGGAGCAGCTTGGTCAATGTTTAAGGGAAAAACAGTATTATTAGTATTAATAAGTGCTCTATTTTTAATATTTTTAATAAAATGTCTTAAAAATGACGAAAGAAAAAATAAAATAAATATATTAAGTTATAGTTTTATTATAGGAGGAATATTAGGTAATATAATAGATAGAATAATATATAAAAAAGTAATAGACTTTTTATCATTTAAAATATTAGGATATAATTTTCCAATATTTAATGTAGCAGATACATTAATAGTAATAGGGACAATTTTATTTATTATAGATGTAGTTATGACTGGGTTTGAACAAGGAAATATGGAACCATATTATAAAAAAATAAAGGAGAAATATGATGCAGATACTAGAAGTAGAAGGAAACGATGAAAGATTAGATCAATATCTTAGTAATAAATTAAATATTTCTAGAAGTAAGATACAAAAACTTATAAAACAAGAAAAAATATTAGTTAATAATAAAGTAGAAAAAATGAGTTATTTAGTTAAAAATAAAGATAAAATAAAAATAGATAGTGAATTAGATTTTTCAATAAAAGTAGAAGCAAAGAAAATAAAACTTGATATATTGTATGAAGATGATTATTTAATGATAATAAATAAACAGAGTGGAATGGTAGTACATCCAGCCCCAGGACATTATGATGATACATTAGTAAATGCACTTTTATATCATTTAAATATAAAGGCATCATCTAATATAAGAGTAGGAATAGTACATAGATTAGATAAAGATACAAGTGGAGTTATGATGGTAGCTAAAAATGATGATGTTTTAGAAAAATTATCTATAATGATAAAAAATAAAGAAGTAAAAAGACATTATTTAGCACTGGTAGAGGGAATTATTGGACCAGATAGTGGTACTATAGATGCACCAATTGGAAGAGATAAAAATAATAGAGAAAAAATGGTAGTTACAGATATTAATAGTAAAGAGGCAATAACTCATTTTAAAGTTTTAAAAAGATATACAAAAAATACTTTAATAGAATGTGTTTTAGATACAGGAAGAACACATCAGATAAGAGTACATATGGCATATATAGGTCATCCTATTGTAAATGACCCTGTTTATAATAAAAATTGTCACGATGAGTTTGGACAGTTACTACATTCAAAAAGTATAGAATTTTTACATCCTATTAGTGGAAAGAAAATGTATTTTGAAGTAGAAGAACCTCAAGAATTTAAAAGAGTTTTAAATGATTTAGAAAATAAAATATTATAGTGTAAATTTTAAAGTTTTTACGTTATAATAGTAATAGTTTTTGGAGGTGCTATATGGAAATAGATTATAGAGAATCCTTTATGGATGATAAAAACATTTTAGTTATGAAGTTACTCCATTATTTTATAATAGATAAAAATTATAATCCTATTGTATTACAGGGAGCAGAAAATGAAATATGGTTAGAAAATTTAGATGAAGAGTATAGAGTTATACGTATAGTAATGGGTACTATTCTAAATGAAGAACAATTTGGATTTGATATGTTTAAGACAAAGAGAATATTAAAGAAAATAAAAAATAAGACATTTGCATTTAATTTAAAAACTTTAAGTATTTTCTTAGATTTAGATAAAGATATAACGCTTAATACACCTAAAGATTTAATATGTGTTTCTGCTAGTGATGAAAGTGAACTTAAGAAAAATAAAATAATAAAAGAGTTTTTTCCAGATATGAAAGATAAATTAAAATATAGTGAAGACGGTATGCAATTATTTGCTAAAATAACTAATGATATCAATGAACATAATTTAAGAGATAGTGAAAAGGTAGAAAAAGTATTTAGACCAAAATATCCTATGATTACTTATATATTGATAGTGCTTAATGTAGCTTTGTATTTTCTTCCTTTAATTTTTAATAAAACAAATGATTTTGCATATAAATATTGTGTTTATCCTGATTTTATTAGGCAAGGTCAATATTATAGATTAATAACTGGAGCTTTTATCCACGCTAATATTTTTCATTTATTATGCAATATGTATGCTTTGTATATTTTAGGATCACAACTTGAGAGTTTTATAGGTAAAATAAAATATTTATTTGTTTATATATTCAGTTGTATTACAGCTTCGTTAATGTCTATGGTTTTCTTAGGTAATGGTGTTAGTGTTGGAGCAAGTGGAGCTATATTTGGTATTATGGGAGCCTTGTTATATTTTGGATATCATTATAGAGTATATTTAGGAAATGTTGTGAGGACTAACTTAATACCTGTTATAATTTTGAATTTAATATTAGGATTTTCAGTTGAAGGTATAGATAATTGGGCTCATATAGGAGGTCTAATAGGTGGATTACTTATAAATATGGGTCTTGGTGTTGAGTATAAGAGTAGTTTGTTTGAAAAAGTCAATGGTTTTATAATTTCTTTAATTTATTTAGGCTTTTTAATATTTATGGCATTTATTTATGTCAAATAAAGATTGCAAATTTATCCCGTTTGCAGTTTTTTTTCTTGCAATTTAACGACGGGGGGGGGGTATAATAGAAATGAGAGTAAATAATAGAAAGTGGAAGTATGAAAGACAAGATGTAGTCTAGCATTTGATAAAAAAATTAGTCACTTTTATTGTTTTCATAGTGTAGAAAATTTGGAGGAATAAACTTATGAAAAAGAAAAGAATAAATAAAATAATGATAATCGTAGTATTATTTTTGTTTATGGTAATGGGAATAGGTTATTCATATTTATCTAAGACATTAGGAGTAAGTGGAAATGTCACAGTAAAGAATGGTGCAACTATATGTAAAGAGAATCTAGGTGTTGTTGTACCAGAGGGTAAGCTATGTAAAAGGGCTGAGAAATTGCATACAGAAGTATGTAATCAATCGGATAATTCTCTTTATTGTAGTGGTGCTGGACATAAGCAAGGTGAAAATATTGTTTATGGAAACTGTGGTAGCAGTGGTGAATTAAAATCAGGGGATGCCTTTGATTGTGATGTGGATGGTAATGGAATTTATGATAGTGACACGGAAAGATTTTATTATGTAAGTGATTACTACGATACAACCACAAAATCATTTAATAGTGATTATGCTACTTTAATCTACTACAATAATGTTAAAGAAGGTGAGGCAAATAATACAGCGACCTTTGCGTATAACTCTAGTAATGAGAACTGGCATGGACCTGTAATTGGATATGCCCAGTTACCAAGTACGAGTCAGTGGAGTAAAGTAATGTTGTTAAAGGATACTAGACAATTGCTAAATGAAATTGGAGGTACAACTACTAATGGAGGTATCTTAGGTACATTTACTTATACTGATAAAGTTGCAAGATTATTAACTGTCCAAGAGATATATGAAGCTTGTGGTATGACAGAGGTTAGTTATACAACTGGAGAATTAGATACTTGTGAATATTTATTAGAAAACACGTATTATTCCACGAATGGTTTAGTCGCAGGCTGGTGGACAGAGTCTGCGCGTTCGTTAGACTCTAGTTATGTCTGGGATGTGAGTGGCTACTATCGTCGCCTTGTGTATTTCACCGATGTATTTGATACTGGCATTTTTGGTTTTCGTCCTGCGATTGATGTCTTAAAAACTGATATTTTGTATTAAATTGAAGCCCACAAATTCGTAATTTAATTATTGCACAAATTCTATGTATGTCTTTTGTACATTGAAATATTAAATGAAAGACTAAAGCAAAAAGTCTAGTGCTTTTACTAGATTATTACATACAGTAGTAGAGGTTGAACCGTATACTGGACGATTGGTGGAAAGTAATATTGAATAATGTAAAATTGTTTAGAAGTTTTCTCCATTTGTTTTATCTTAATTTATAATAGTTTGATTTAGACCTACTAATTCTTATAAATTTTATAATTTGTGATAATTAAAAATAAGGTATAAAGTAAATTAGCACATTTGATTGAGTATTGTGGTAATTCATGAAAATTAAGTAAGAATTAAGCAAGCATTAAGTAAGATATATTTAA
Source organism: uncultured Bacilli bacterium (assembly GCA_947628745.1). GTDB lineage: Bacteria > Bacillota_I > Bacilli_A > RF39 > UBA660 > CAG-417. Next base: position 10,900 of record CANRBB010000007.1, read on the forward strand.
TTTAAATATATAATAAATAAGTGGACTTCACTTGTAAGAGTAGAATGAAAATTTTATCTTTACTAAAATCATATAAATCGAAATCAAATTCAAAATAAAATAATCACAGGTTATGGGAAGTGATTCTTTTATTAATTAGTTGGGAAAGCTCAAAAGTATGAGTTGTATCTTTTATGCAAATTGGGAGTCACATTCCTAATTTGCATAAAAATGTGTTATTTTATTGGGAATCGTGATATACTATATACAGAGGTGAAATGCTATGAAATATGTAAATAGAACAATGGAAAAAACTTTAAATGACTATATCGGCAAATATCCAGTAATAATGATTACTGGTCCTAGGCAGGTGGGGAAGACAACTTTATTAAATTATTTTAAAAATCAATCAAAAGATAATCTAAATTATGTTACATTGGATGATATGTTTACTAGAACTCAAGCCATAGAGGACCCCGAACTCTTTTTACGAAGTCATGAAACTCCATTAGTAATCGATGAATTTCAATATGCTCCAGAACTTCTTTCCTATATAAAAATTACTGTAGATGAAGCAAGACAAAACGAAATATTTGGGAACAAGAAAAAAACAGGTACGCTATATTACTTAACTGGTAGCCAAGTGTTTCAAACAATGAAGAATATAAGTGAATCTTTGTCTGGCAGAATAGGAATATTCGATTTGTTTGCATTTTCAGATAGAGAATTAAATAAATTAGAAGAAACGGTATTTATCCCCAAAATAGAAAATATAAGAATGAAAGAAACATTAAAAAGACTCTCAACACCAAAATTATTTGAAAGAATTCTAAAAGGTAGTTACCCTGATGTTCAATATGGAAATAAAATACCAGTAGAAAACTACTATAGTAACTATATAAGAACATATATTGAAAGAGACATAAGAGATTTAATAAATGTAAAAAATGAGAATAAGTTTGTTAAGTTTATTTCTTCTATGGCAGCAAGAACTGGACAAGAGTTTAATGCAAATAGTGTTGGTGTTGAAGTAGGAATTGATAATAAAACTGCCAATGAGTGGGTATCAATTCTAAAAAATACTGGTATTATTTATTTACTACAGCCACATACAAATAATAATGTATCAAGAGCAGTTAAAAGACAAAAACTATATTTTATGGATACAGGATTAGCATGTTATTTAACTGGCTATACAGATGCAATCATATTGGAGAAAAGTGCATATAGTGGAGCGATTTTTGAAACATATGTGATTAGTGAAATTATAAAGTCATATACAAATAATGGAATTGATCCAAGAAAACATTTATATTTTTTTAGAGACAGTAACCAAAAAGAAATAGATTTACTAGTAATAGATAATAATATTGTATATCCAGTTGAAATTAAGAAAAGTAGTAATCCAGGACATGAGGCAATAAAGAATTTCAATGTTGTAGATAAATTTGAGATGGAAAAAGGTAATGGAATAGTATTGTGCCTATGTAAAGAGATATCAGCAATAGATGAAAATAACTATTTTGTTCCAATAGAATATATATAAAATTAAAGAAAAAATGGCATTATTTTTAAACCATTGAAAAAAGCAAAAATTATACTTCATAGTCGCAAAACTAAATTACTTATTAAAATACAAAGCACGTCGGAAAGATATAAGCATAATTGTTATAAGTAATAGGCAAGATAATTATTTAGAAATAACAAAATCTTTATAGCTGGTGTTATTATTCTAATGGAGAATAGCATGAAGTGTGCTTATTACTTTGATAATGATAGAGATTTATTTTTATAGAAAATAAAATCCCAACTATATCTATAAACAATATTTCTAACAAAATGGAAACGCTAAATGGTAATGAATTAATTCAAAATGGTGTTAGATTTGGTATTAGGCTTAGATTTTGTTAATGAGTTATTAACAAATAGGTGTAAAGAATTAGGAATTGAAATAAGCAAGCTAGATTAATCAAAGTAAATTTACATCAAAGATTACAATTAAAAATATAATAAAGTAATAACACTTATAATAAGATATAATTATGTGATAAACAGAAAGATTGTTAGAAACTACCATCTCAAAAGAAGAATTAAACTAGGGAGGTCTTTAATTTATTAGATCGTTATCTAAAAGCACAGTTGTAGATTTTTTCTGCAATTTTTTTCTTGCAATTTCATGACGGGGGGGGGGTATAATAAAAATGAGAGTAAATAATAGAAAGTGGAAGTATGAAAGACAAGATGTAGTATAGCATTTGATAAAAAAAAATTAGTCACTTTTATTGTTTTTGTAGTGTAGAAAATTTGGAGGAATAAACTTATGAAAAAGAAAAGAATAAATAAAATAATGATAATAGTAGTATTATTTTTGTTTATGGTAATGGGAATAGGTTATTCATATTTATCTAAGACACTAGGAGTAAGTGGAAATGTCACAGTAAAGCCTGATTTAACTATATGTAAAGATAATCGAGATATATCTGCTGAGGGTAAGCTATGTAAAAGGGCTGAGAAATTGCATACCGAAGTATGTAATCAATCAATTAATCGGGGTTGTAATTTGGATTATAGTTTAGGCGATAATATAATTTATGGAAATTGTGGTGTTAGTGGTGAACTAAAGTCAGGCGACGCCTTTGATTGTGATGTAGACGGTGATGGAGTTTATGATAGCAATACGGAAAGATTTTATTATGTAAGTGATTATTATGATACGACAAGTAAGTCATTTAATAGTGATTACGCAACTTTAATTTACTATAATAATGTAAAAGCTGGAGAGCCAAATAACACCGAAGGATTTGCGTATGACGCAAGCAATGAAAACTGGCATGGCCCACGGAACGGGTATGGAGAGTTACCAAATACGAGTCAGTGGAGTAAAGTAACACTGTTACAAGATACTAGACAGTTATTAAATGAAAAAGGAGAGGCAACTACTGGCAATGGTTCTCATACTTTAGAAACATTTACTTATACTGATAGAGTAGCACGTCTGTTAACTGTTCAAGAATTAAATAAAGGATGTGATATAAAAGCAGGTAGTTCCATAGTGGGAGAGTTAAGTGCGTGCAAATACTTATTTGAAAATACGATTTATTCTGATAGTAGGTTAAGTTATGGTTGGTGGACAGAAACGGCAGGTTTTGATACTGGGCATTTCATTTGGTATGTTAGTGGTAGTACTCGAAACATAGATGATGATAGTGCAAGTACTAATCGTCATGTCGTACGTCCTGCGATTGATGTCTTAAAAACTGATATTTTATACTAACGTGATAAATTTATCATGTTTTCTTTTGGCTTGCCTAATGGATAAAATAATGTTAGAATATGTTTAAGTAATATGATGAGGTGATTATTTATGGGAGTTAACGAAACAAGTCTTTTTCATGTAGATGATTTTGATATTACAGAGATACGTAAAACTTTGAATGAAGTTTATGAAGCTTTAGAGGAAAGAGGATATAATCCAGTTAACCAGATTGTTGGCTATTTAATAAGTGGTGATTTAGGATATATTTCTAGTCATAAAGAAGCACGAAAAAAAATGAAGCAGATAGATAGGGCTTATTTTGTAGAAGTATTACTAAAGGAGTTTTGTAAAAATAATTAATGAGATATTTAGGATTGGACTTAGGTAGTAAAACATTGGGTTGCGCTATTTCTGATAAGAGTGGCATTTTTTCACATAGTTATACAATTATTAGACATAATGAGGAATATGACAGGTTAGTTTTAGAAGTTAAAAAGATTATTGAACTTGAAAAAATAGAAGCTATTGTGTTAGGGTATCCCAAAAACATGAATAATACCATTGGTCCTAAAGCAGAACTTAGTCTAACTTTTAAAAGTAAACTAGAGCAGGAGTTAAAAATACCCGTTTATTTACAAGATGAAAGGCTTACGACAAAACAGGCACAAGATTTGTTAATCTCTAATAATACTTCACGTAAAAAAAGAAAAAAAGTGATTGATAGTATGGCAGCAACAATAATATTACAAAGTTATTTAGACAAGGAGAACAGGTAAAATGCATAGTAATTCTTTTACGATGATTAATGAAGATGGTATAGAAGTAAAGTATGATGTATTGTTTACTTTTGATAATGAGGAAAATAATAAAAGTTATATAGCATATACTGATAATACTTTTGATGACGAAGGTAATATTTCTGTTTATGCATCAATCTATAATCCTAATAGTGAGGATATGCAGCTTTCTGATATTGAGACAGAACAAGAATGGAAAGTTATTGAAACCATTTTAAATACTATTCAACAGGAAGTGAAGCAAACTGGGGAATTTAATCTAGAAGACGGGCAATAGTGAGCTCGTTTTGTTACGGAGGGAATAAATGAAGGGAAAAAGGAAAGTAAAAATTACTATAGCCATATTGTTGGTGATGGGAATATCTTTAATATTGTTAAGTTTTATATATACATATTTAGTTATGCCAATAGATAAAAATTCCAAGGCTGATATAGAAATTGTTATTGAACCAGGAATGTCCACTAGAGATATAGGTAAACTTTTAGAAGAAAGAGAAGTTATTAGGAGTAGTCAAGTATTTGTTTTTTATACTAGAATAAGTAAATGTAATTCTTTAAAAGCTTCTACGTATAATCTATCTAAAAACATGAGTTTACCTATTATAGTAGATAAAATATGTAAGGGTAATAACTATAATGATAATGTAGTTAATATTACATTTAAAGAAGGTAAGAGAATAACAGATTATGCTAAATTAATTAGTAGAGAGTTTTCTATTAGTTATGATGAGGTAATAAAAAGTATGAATGATGTAGATTATTTGAAAAGTTTACAAAGTGATTATTGGTTTTTAACTGATGAAATGCTTAATCAAAATATTTATTACCCCTTAGAGGGATATTTAGCTCCAGATACTTATCAATTTGATAAAAATAGTGATGTAAAACAAATAATAGAAGTCATGCTAGATCAGATGGCTCATAATTTAGAAAAATATAAAGATAAGTTAATAGTAAATAAGCAAGTTCATAATTATATTACTATGGCGTCTCTTACAGAACTGGAAGGAGTAACAAAAAAAGATAGAAAAATGATTGTAGGTGTATTTAATAATAGACTACAAAACAATATGAATTTAGGAAGCGATGTTACGACGTATTATGCTTTACAAAAACCTATGACTGAAGATTTAACTGCACAAGAATTTCAAACAAGTAATCCATATAATACGAGAAGTAGTGATATGATTGGTAAATTGCCAGTAGGACCGATATGTAGTGTTTCAAAGGAGAGCATTGAAGCAGCTATTAATCCTACCAATAATAATTATTTATATTTTGTAGCAGATAAAAATGGAAAAATATATTATAATAAAACTAATAGTGAACATTTACAAACTGTAAAAGAAATTAAAGAGGCAGGAAATTGGATATGGTAGATGACAATATAAAACAAAATATTACTAAATTAGAAAAATATGCAAAAGAAAATAAAATACCTATTATGCAAAAAGAAGGTATTAAATTCTTAATAAATTATATAGAAAAAAATGAAATAAAGAATATATTAGAAATCGGTACTGCAATTGGCTATTCGGCTATATGTATGGCTTTAGTTAATCCTAAAATAAAAGTTACAACAATAGAAAGAGATGAAGAAAGATATTTAGAAGCAATTAAAAATATAAAACTTTTTAATTTAGAAAATAGAATAACTTTGATATTTAATGATGCTTTAAATACTAAGATAGAGGGAAAGTATGATTTGATTTTCTTTGATGCAGCTAAAGCTCAAAATATAAATTTCTTTAATCATTTTGAAGAAAATTTAGCAAGTAATGGTACAATAATAACAGATAATATATTTTTTCATGGATATACTTATATGGACCCTCAAGAAATAGAAAGTAAAAATATTAGAGCTATTGCGAGGAAGATAAGAGAATATGTTGATTTTTTAAATGATAAGAAAAATTATGTTACAGAGATAAAAAAAATAGGGGATGGAGTAGCTGTTACAGAAAGGGTGCAGTAATATGAATTTATTTGGTGTTGAAATTAATAAAAAATTATTTTGGGCGTTAGTCATAATAATAGGTGTTTCTATAATTTGTTTAATAGTAAAATTTGTGGTAGTAGGTGGTGAAGATAAATATAAAGTAGTTAAAGATAAAGATTATGTATATGAACTTATAAGTTATAAGAAGAGTGAGTCACATGTACCATATATTAATATAGATACCGATTTTGCAGAACGTTTAAATAGTGAACTTAAGAAGCTTTTATCTACATATAAAAATTCTACTACAAGTAATAATTCTATTTCTTATCGTTATAATCTTAGTGATGATAAGTTATCATTAGTACTTATATTTAAATCACTAGATAGTAAAGATCAACTACAATTTAATTTTAAAACTTACGTTTTTGATTTAAGTGATGGAGCAAGGGTACTTAGTGATAAAGAAATACTAGATTTATTTGGTGTAAGTCAGGATGATATTGTGACTATACTAGATCAAAAAATGAAAAAGAAATATAAAGATGAGGTAGAAAAGAAGATTCTTTCTAGCAGTGAGTGTAATTATGATTGTTATCTTGACTTAAGGGAAATATCTGATTTTAGTGAGGGTATAAACTATTATATAGAAAATTCTAAATTAGTGGTGTATCGTTCTTTTCAAACTTATTCTATTTATCAGGAAGAAAAGTATTTTACGAGAAATGATTTTAAATTTAATATGAGTTAAGGTGGTTAGGGTATGTTTATTTTAAATGTCGTATGTTCTGATTATGCTTTAGCAGGCATTTTAGGTACGATTAAAAGAGTTATTGATGTTATTAGAATTATAGTACCAATCTTATTACTTATAAGTGGCACTATCATATTTACTAAAGGAATATTTAATCCAGAACAACAAGATAAGACGAAGAAAGCTTTTATTAATTCTATAATAAGCGCAGTAATTGTAATGTTACTACCTTTCATTTTAGATACAACAATGTTAATTATAAGTTCTTATGGCGATGTTGGTATTAGAGAAAATGGCAATACGTTAGCATTTGATATATCTAGTTGTTGGCAATATGCAGCAGTAGAGACAGTAGATGAAGGTACTAGTAGCAATCAATCAATATATGAGGAGGCTCAAAATTAAATTGGCATAATATAACAGAAGCAACATAAAATAAAGTAAATAATTTTAAAATATATGTTTGAATTATTTTGAACTAGTAGTATAATAATTCAAAAAAAGGAGTTACTACTATGAAAAGAGGAAAACTGATTGGTATATGTGTTTTTGTTCTTTTAGTTATTGCGACTTATTCTATGACATGGATTTTTTTAACCAAAGTAGATGCAGAGTCCAATAATTATGATTATGGTGATTCATTGGGAAAAGAATTATATAATTATCAAGGTAATAAATACTATTATGGGCCAAAAGATGAAAGTAGTTATTTAATTAGTTATAATAATGCCATTATAAAAAAAGAAGCAAAAACAAATAAATATAAGTTAGTATTAAGCCTTGATGATGAAGAAAATACATTGATGAAAGATAATTATTTTTTCTATAAGAATTATTTTTATCTTATTCATAGTAGTATTGTAATATATAATCTTGATGATAAAAATCCAGATAGTACTAAGAAAGTTGTAAAGGGATATTTTGATGGTAATATTAGTGTAGAAAAGGTATATGGACAAAAAAATAAGTGGATATATATTAAAGTGAAACTCTATAAAGAAAATAGTGATACAAAGTGGTATGTAACTAAGTACTTTAAAATAAAGTATGATGGCTCTGAAATAAAGGAAATTAGTAAGAAGAATTTACCAGAATTTAAATAAAGAGCTATCTTTATTTTTTGTTATTTAAAATGAGGTGGTAGTATAAAAATATTAGTAAAGCCATGTGGTAATATAGAAGATTATAAAGAGGCAGATATTTTAGTATTGCCTCTTAAAGATTATAGTGTTGAATATCATAAATATTATAGTATGGAAGAAATAAAAAAAATAAGAGAAAATACGGATAAAGAAATATTTGTGGTAATGAACAAAAAATTTTCAAATGAGGAAATTGATGGAGTAAAAGAACAAGTAAAAACATTAAATATATTAAAAATAAAAGGAATATTTTATTATGATTTAGCTGTTTTACAGATAAAAAAAGAATTAAATTTAGATATAGATTTAGTTTGGAATAATACATTTATGGTTACAAACTATAATACTTGTAACTGTTTTTATGATTTGGGTGTAAAGTATGGGTATTTATCTAATGAGATAACATTAAATGAAATATTAGAAATAAATGACAATACTAATATGGATATAATTGTTATGTTGTTAGGTTATCCTGTTGTAGCTTTTTCAAAGAGAAATTTACTAACTAATAGTGGCTTTAAAAATGAAATAGAGGTAATGGAGCCTGTATCAGGACAAAAATATAATATAAGAGAAAATGAGGAAGGTACTGTTTTTAAATATAATAAAATAAGAAATAATGCTTTCTGTTTAAAGAAGTTATTAGATAATAATCTACCATATATTTATTTAATAGAGGATGATATCGAACATGATTTATTTTTAGAGGGGTTAAAGATTACTCATGAATTGATAGAATCAAAAATAAGTGAAGAAAAATATGTAAAAAGAATGAGAGAACTATTTGGTGGAGATACAGGATTTTTATATAGACAAACAATATATAAGGTAACTAAATAGGTAAAAAATTCTTATAGAAGGCTATAAGTAAAAAAATGCCTAATACTTATAAATATTTGGCTAATGAGAGTTTTCTTGAGCTTAAATATTATACATTTATCAGATGGAAGTGATGAAATGAAGGAAGTAGAATTATTAAGTCCAGCTGGAGACTTGGAAAGATTAAAGATAACATTATTATATGGAGCAGATAGTGTATATGTAGGTGGAAAAAAATATAATTTAAGAGCTAATGCTACTAATTTTACTATTGAAGAGTTAAAAGAAGGATGTAGTTTTGCACATAATCTGGGGAAAAAAGTTTTTTTTACATTAAATATTGTTTTCCATGATGAAGATTTGGAAGAATTATATGACTATATTGATCAAATAGTTAAGTGTGGTGTAGATGCTTTTATTGTTAGTGATATAGCAGTTATAAAATATATAAAAGAAAAATATAAAAATATAGAGGTACATCTTTCAACACAATGTTCAGTAACTAATTATCAGGAAGCTCTTTTTTACAAAAATTTAGGTGTGGATAGAATAGTTTTAGCAAGGGAACTATCTATTTTGGAAATAAAACAAATTATTGATAAAGTAGGAATTGATATAGAAGTCTTTATCCATGGAGCAATGTGTACATGTTTAAGTGGAAGATGTAGTTTATCAAATTATGTAACTAATAGAGATGCTAATAGAGGGGGATGTAGTCAAGTATGTAGGTTTTGTTTTGAAAGTGGAGATAAAACGTTTACGATGGCTACTAAAGATTTGAATACGGCAACTATAATTACAAAATTAATAGAAATAGGAGTTAAAAGCTTTAAAGTTGAAGGACGAATGAGATCAATATACTATTTAGCAACAGTAATAGGAAGTTATAGAAAAATAATAGATAGTTTTAAAAATAATACATTAACTCAAGAAATATTAGCTGAACAATTAAAAATTTTAGCAAGAGTTAGTAATAGAGAAAGTAGTACACAATTTTTAGATCATGTGGCAGATAAGAGTGATCAATATTATACAGGAAGACAAGAAATATCTAATCAAGATTACTTAGGTTTAATAATAGATTATGATAAAACAAATAAAATAATAACTTTAAAAGAAAGAAATTATTTTGAAAAAGGAGACCGAGTAGAAATATTTACACCTTCGGGAAAAACATATCCTTTAATAATTGATAAAATATATGATGAAGATATGAACTTAATTACTGTGGCAAGACATCCTGAGGAGATAATAAAATTATATTTTGAAGAAGAAATAGAGAAGTATTCTATGCTAAGATTAATAGAAAAAAAGATGGGGTGAAAAATATGAATAAGGGTTTAAAAGAATTACAAAAAGCAAAAGAAAGATTTTTGATGGTAGAACAAAATTATACAAAATATGCTACAAAAAATATGGAAGCAATAAGACTAGAAAGTGAATGTGAAGATATAAGACCTCCTTTTTTTAGAGATATAGATAGAATTATTTATGCCTTATCATATACTAGATATATTGATAAAACACAGGTATATTCTTTTAAAGATAATGATCATATTAGTAAGAGAATTATTCATGTTCAATTAGTTAGTAAAATAGCAAGAACTATTGCTAGAGCTTTAGGACTTAACGCCGATTTAGTAGAAGCAATTAGTTTAGGACATGATATAGGACATACTCCCTTAGGGCATAGTGGAGAGGCAATGTTAAATGAAATAAGTCAAAAAGAACTAGGTGAATATTTCTGCCACAATGTACAAAGCGTAAGAAATTATATGTTTATAGAAAATAGGGGAAAAGGTCTCAATTTAACGATTCAAACATTAGATGGTATCTTATGCCATAACGGGGAAGAAATATATAAAAAGTATGAACCAGTTAGGAAAACTAAAGAAGATGTTGTAGAACAATATTATAATTGTTATAAAGATAAAACATATAACAATAAATTTCCTATGACATTAGAGGGATGTATCGTTAGGATATCAGATGTGATTGCATATGCAGGAAGAGATATAGATGATGCTTTGAACTTAGGACTAATAGATAAAAAAGATATACCTATAAAAATAAAAGAAACATTAGGAGATAGTAATAAAAAGATAATTAATACAATAGTTAATGATATAATTATTAATAGTACAGATCATAATTATATAGAAATGAGTGATAATATATATAATGCACTTAAAGAATTAATAGAATTTAATTACAAATATATCTATAATAAATCACTTTCCTTAAAAGATTATGAATATTATAAAAAGGGAATGTATAGAATATATCAGGTTTATTTGGAAGCTATAAGAAATAATAATAAAGATAATATAATATTTAAAATATTTTTAGATTTACAGGATGATTTATATTTAAAAAATACTAGTGATGAAAGAAAAGTATTAGATTTTATTGCAGGTATGACTGATGATTTCTTTTTGAACCAGGTAAAGCTAATAAATAATATTTAGGTGTTATTTACATAAATTGATTTTTATGGTATACTACTTGCGTATTTTTGAGTGAATATTAATTTAGAATATTGACTTTAAAGATATTATATAGTAATATAAAAAAAGTTGTTGAATAAAATATGAGGTGATTAAGATGGCAAACAAAAATGTAGTTTATTTAACTGAAGAGGGTTTAAAAGACTTAAAAGATGAATTGGATAATTTAATTAATGTTCGTAGACCTGAGAATATACAATCTATTAAAGAAGCTAGAAGTTTAGGTGATTTGTCAGAAAATGCTGATTATGATGCAGCTAAGAATGAACAAGCACAAATTGAAGGTAGAATTAAGACGATTGAAAAAATGTTAGAAAATGTGTCTGTTATAAGTGATGTTCCAAAAGATATAGTAGGCTTAGGAAGTACAGTAGCAATTAGATATGTGGATGATGATGATGAGGATCAATATAAAATAGTAGGTAGTCAAGAAGCAGATCCTTTTGATAGTAAAATATCTAATGAGTCTCCAATAGCTTTGGCACTTTTAAATCATAAAGTAGGGGATGTAGTTACAGTTAAATCTCCTAACGGTGATTATGAAGTAGAGATTACTGAAATAAAATAAGCAATTATAAGCACTGATATCTAGTGCTTTTTGTATGCAATTTTTTTAATTAATTTAGATAGTTGTGTTTTTCTTTTTGTTTGACTAATTTGCATAATATAATTATAATTATCTATGAGAGTAGGTGATAGTTGTGAAGAAGTTTTCCAAAATAAACTTTAATAGAGCATTGGTTATCACATTTTTTGCTATATTAATATTTTTGGGTGTTGGTTATATTAGCACTAAAGTTATAAATGTAAAAACTGATGATAAATATGCAACAGGCGACTTTTTTACGACTACTTTGCTTTCTAATAGCAATAGTATTGTAGCTGGGGATACCTTAAATCTCAGTTTAAAATTATCAAATATTAATGTGTATGGAGGGGATAAAGGTATAGGCGCTTTGTCCCTAGTATTAAATTATGATAAGAGTGTTTTTACTAATTTAGAGATGACTTCTTCAGTAGCAAGTATTACTAAAAATGACAGTACAGGAGAAATAGTTTTACTTGTCAATAATGCCGATGTTTTAAAGGGTGACACTGTTGTTTTGAATTTAACTTTTACGAGTAATCCTAACGCTACTAAACAAAGTACAGCAGTAAGTGTTACTAATGTTTTAGGAAGTAGTACAGAAACAATTAAATCTAACGATACGAGTGTTAATATTCAAGTAGAGGATGGAGGAGCACCTGTTATTAGTTTTTTATATGATGATAATACAACATATAAGAAAAAGCAAAGTGTTACAGTTAAAGTTACAGATAGTGATTTAGATTCAGATTCATTATTTTACTATTGGTCTCAAAATTCACCTTTTCCAGATGATGATGCCTTTGTAAATCCATTTAGTAATAATGATCCAATTACTTTAAATAATGAATCTGGAAAATGGTATTTATGGGTCTTGGCTGAAGATGAGAGAGGGAATAAATCAATTAGCAGAAGTGATGCTGTATATTTAGATAATGAAGCACCAACTTGTTATGTTCAAAGAACAGGATCAAGACTTGTAGTAACAGCAAACGATGGATATAGTGGTTTAGCGGATGATGCTTATTTATGGAGTGGATCAAATTGGGCTAATCGTAACTATAAAGATATAGAAGAAAGTGGTACCTATATAGTTAATGTAAAAGATAGAGCTGAAAACATAGGAAGTTGTTCATATAAAGTAGAAGACCAAGAAGTTGTTTTACCTATGTTAGCAGTTAGTGTACCATCTAGTGTAGCTGTGAAAAGTTTAAATATAAAAATAGATGTAACCAAGGGTAGTAATGAATTAAGTGATAGTAATCAGTATAGTTATTTTTTAGATACGAAGTTACAGCCAGAACAAGTTGGTAATCTAGAAAGTTATGTAGCAGGTGAGAATTTTACAATAGGAGAAGAATTAAATGGAATATATTACTTATATGTAAAAGCAGTTATGGATAGTAGTAATAACGAAAGTGAAGTTAATGGTGATATAGTAGAAATAGAGGGCAGTAATTATCATCGATTTGGACCATATATCTTTGATAATAAAGCACCAACTTGTACAGTTAGTTCTTCAAATAGTAATTGGACTAATAAAGAAATTACACTTACTATAAGTGGGAAAGATGGAGAAGATGCATTTGTAGGTACATATTCTTTTGATAATGAAAGTTTCTCCAATACCAATAGGCAGACAATAAACGAAAATAAAACATATATGGGTTATGTAAAAGATAATGCAGGTAATGTAGGAAGTTGTAGTATTGAAGTTAATAATATAGATACAAAAGCTCCAGAAATTGTAATTGAAAAAAATGGATTAGATACTTATGTTAAAGAAGTTAGTACCAAAGTTACAGTTAGTGATGACTTAAGTGATGTATTAGATAGTAGTCTTAAGTATCAGTGGACAAAAAGTTTGGAGCAACCAGCTGAATCTACATTTACTGAGCCATTTGAAAATGGGCATGAGGTTACGAAAAATATAGGTAGTGGTGAATGGTATTTATGGATTTTAGCAAGTGATAAAGCGTCAAATAAGAAAATAGTGCATAGTAATATATTTTATTTCGATAATGAAGTACCAGGAGCACCATTAATAAGTGGCAATGTTCAAAGCGGAATAGAAAGCAGTAGTAATGTAGTATTGACTATATCTGGTTCAAGTGCATTAAGTCAAATCAAAAAATATCAGTATTCCTTTAATGGTGGTGAAACTTGGGAAGATTATAATAGTGAGCAAGGTTTAACTATAAGCGAGGAAGGTACAACAAAAGTAATAGCAAGAGCAGTTAGTAATGTAGGAATTGAGGGCGTTAGTAGTAAAGAATATGTCGTAAATATTAAACATAAACCAATGGTTTTAACTATAAGTCAAAATACTCATAGTGTAACTAATCAAGATGTAGTTGTAACAATTAAATCAAGTACCAAACTAAGTGAAGTTGCAGGTTGGAATTTAATAGAGGATAACTATGCAATAACCAAGACATATCACGAAAATACAAGTGATGAAGGAGAAGTAGTAGAAATAACAGATATTTACGGAAATACAGAAAGACAAACTATAAAGATAACAAATATAGATAAAGTATTAGAAGAAGTAAAAGTGACATATACGAAAGAAGAAGATGGAGTAGTAGCTGTTGTAAGTTGTAGTGAACAATTACAATCAGTAAGTGGTTGGACTTTAGGAAAAGATAACAAAAGTATGAGTAAAAAATACTTAAAAAATACAACAGATACAGTGAAAGTAACTGATTTGGCAGGTAATAATAAAGATGTATCGATAGAAATAACAGGCATAGTTACTGAAAAATATAAAGTAATAGTAAATTATGAAGAACAAGCAAGCAATAGAGTAAAAGTAACCATAACTTCTAATAAAATTTTAAAAGCAACAGGAGATTGGACTATTTCAGATGATGGATATTCAATGTATAAATATTATAGTACAAATATAGATGAACAATTAGAAGTGGAAAATGTTGATAACGAAAAACAAACTGTAAAACTAAAATATGATTTAGTAATATATGACTGGAATTTAAAAGTAACTTATAGTAAAGAAACGTTAACTAATGAAAATGTTATTGTATCAATAATAAGTGATACAGAATTAAATGCAGTAGATGGTTGGCAGTTATCAGGAGATGATTTAAGTTTAACTAAGGTATATAATGAAAATACTACTGAAAGTGTAGAAGTAAAAACATTTGAAGGAGATAAGCGAACTGTTAATATAGAAGTAAAAAATATAGATAAAGTAAAGCCAAGCTTACTTAATTATCAAAATCATGGAGTATATAGTTCACTAAAATTAAAGTTTAGTGAAGATGTAAAAATGGTAACTGTTATTAAAGATGGAAAAGATTTGAATTATAAAATAGGTGATGAAAAAGAATATACAGAAGAAGGATCATATATAATAACAATTGTAGATAAGGCAGAAAATGTATCAATATATGATATAGTTATTAAAAGTAACAAGACAATAGTAGATGTTCCAGATACAGCAAGTACATTTAATAAAATATTATTGATATTTGGTATTATAGAAATAGTTGTGGGAATATTAATGTTTATTCGATTTGGAATAAAGACTAAGGTAAATTTAATGTTACTATTAATTTTAACAATATCATTAAGAGCAGGTATAAGTAGAGCTGTAACATCAACGGCATTAGATTTATGTGGATATAGTATTAAGTCAGGTTATTTATACAATGTTGAAGCAAGTACTAATTATTCACAGATGAAGAGTAATTTAGATGATGGTAATATAACTATAAAAAGAGAAAATACAGAAATAGGATTAAGTGATATAGTAAAAAATGGTGATAATATTACTTATCAAAACAATAATTATACATTAATTATAAGTGGTGATGTTAATGCTGATGGAAAAGTTGATATTAATGATAAAGATTCATTAGCTAGATATTTAACTTCTAATCAGACATATAATACAGTTAACCAATTATCAGCAAATTATAATAATAGTGCGAATGTAGATATAAGTGATTTATATTTGGTTAATAAAAGAGTAGTAAAAGGATACACTATTAAAGTAAAAGGAATTAAAGCAACAGCAACTAGTAAAGTTATTGTAGGATCTTCTGGTACTGTAAGTGCTAAAGTTTATCCGGTTAATGCATATAATAAAGGTCTTAGTTATTCAATAATAACCGGTTCTAATGTAGTATCTATACCTAATAGTTCTGCTGGTAGTTTTAAAGGGTTAAGAGCAGGTTCAGCTGTAATATCAGTATCATCTAGTGATGGTAGAAGTACAAGCGTTAGCGTAAGTGTTTCAAATAGTTATAAATTACATGTTATTAATGTTGAATCTGGTGGAGATGCTATGATACTAGAGTCTAATGGACATTACGGTATGATAGATACAGGTATTGCAGCAGCATATTCAAAAATAAAGAAACAACTAGATGATTTGAATGTACAAACACTTGATTTTATGATTATAACTCATAATCATGCAGATCATATCGGAAGTGCTTTAAGTGTAATTAACAATTACAATGTGGCTAATTTGTATATTAAAGAATATAGTGCTAATGATATTGTGACTAGTGATGATGATGAAACTGAAACCCTAGCAAATAGAACAGCAAGATATCAAAATGTAGTAGATGCAGCAAAGCGAAGGGGAACAAATATAAAATATGTAAGTACCTCTACAAGTAATAATAAATTATCATTAGATGCATTTGATATTCGGTTGTTTAACTTAGATGATCATTTAAAAAATTGTTCAGGAAAGACAAGTGAAAATGTTAATAGTATAACCGAGTTGTTAACAATTACGGTAGGTTCAAAAACTATAAAAACTTATTTGGAATCAGATTTAACTAATTCTACATGTAAAAATAGTAGTGGTCAGAATTTTAAAGAGATGGTATATAACCAAGTTCTATCTGCATCTAATGGTATAGATTTGTATAAAGTAGCTCACCATGGAGACTATAATGGAACGAGTAGTGCGGAGTTAAGTGCCTTGAAACCAAAAATGGCTTTTGCAACATCAAGTTATGCTACTATAAATGGTAAAACACAATCAAATAAGCTTAGCACCATAAATGCATTAAAGAGTTATTTTGGAAGCTCATTTAATACTGACTTTAGATTAGCTAGTCAATCTGTACTTACAATCGATTATACTAGTGGAACAGTAGTAATGAGTGGAGGAAGTACTTGGACATCTTAAAAATATGAGAAAAGCGACTAGAAGTAGTTGCTTTTTTCATGACTTATATATGTTGCTTTTTTTCATGACTTATATTGCTATGATAAAAGTATTTTGATATAATTTAATAGACTTCGTAGTGGAGGATAAGTATGAAGAAGAGTAAAAAGAAAAAAGAAAAACATATAGTTGGAACTAAAGAATTAGTGTTTGATATTGTAAGTATAGTAATAATTGTCATAATGGGAATTTATTTTGGATATAGGAGTATATTCTATTATAGTAAAGAAACAACGAAGAAAAAAGAAGAAAAAAATACTTTGGCAGCAGCAATTATAAATAATAATAAAATTACAAAAGAAGACAATGGTTTTCGTAAAGATAAAGAGGGATATTATTTTAGTGGAAAAGTAGAAAATAATTATTTAAAAGCCTTTGGAAGAATGTATAGAATAATAGATGTTAGTAATGATAATGTCGTAAAAGTAATATCAGATAATAATGAGGGAACTATGATTTTTGGAAATGATAATGTTTACAGTACCTCAAATGTTAATATGTGGCTTAATAAAACAACAGAACCTAATAGTGGAATTTATTATAATAGCATACCAGCAGTTGAAAAGCTATTAAACCAAATCTCATACTGTGATGGAGAATTACAAAAAGATAAAATAAAGTGTACAACAGAAAAACAAAAAGCATATTTTACTATTTTAGATGTAGAAGATTATGTAAGAGCATTAGGGAAAAATAGTTATTTAAACAATGGCACTTATAGTTATATTTTGGGATATAATAAAGATAAAGAAAATTTGGTTATAACAGATGAAGGAAATATAGTAGGAGTATCTAACTATGAAGGATACGGAGTAAGAGCTGTAATGGAATTTAAGAAAAATATTACAGTAAGTAGTGGAACTGGAACTAAAGAAGATCCATATGTAATAAACCAAGAAGGAAATGATAACAATATATATAGATATGTTAGATTAGGAACTGATAATTATCAAATAATAGAAGAAAAAGATAATTACTTGAAATTAAAATCATTAGATTATATGAAAGTAAATAATAATTATTTAGAAAAAGCATTTAATAAAACTAATACACAATTTAGTTTACTTAGTAAGACTAATATAGGATATTACTTAAATAAAAATTATTATAATAGTTTAACATATGGACAATATTTGATAGATTGTACATTTAATATTGGAGAGATATCTTTAAATCAAGATACAATGTATAAGTATACTAATATATATAAAGATAGTGTACAAGCAAAGATAGGACTATTAAATATGTTTGATTTAAATTATAATAATGAAGAAAGTGATTATTATTTGATTAATACAACGTCAACAGTAGGAAGTATGGCATATGTAGTTAATAATAAAGGTTATATAGAAGAAGTACAAGGAATAGAAGAAAAGAAAATAGTACCAGTAATATGTATTGATAAAAGTACAATAAAAGCAGGGGATGGAAATATTAATAGTCCTTATGTAGTGGAGTAGTATATGAGTAAAAAAAGAAAGACTAAGAAGAAAATAAGATTAAGTAAATTTACATATTTTGTTATAAGCTTGGATATTTTAGTAGTAATAGCTTTAGTAATTATTTATACACCAGTGGTGTCATTTAAAAACTTCTGGATACCAACAGCTATGACTACTATGTCCCATAAATATTTAGCATATATGTTATATAGTGAAAAAAGTGTAAATAAAGTTATGAATGAAAACTATATTATTGGGGTTAATGAAAAAGTAAATTTAGATGATATAGTTATTGATACAAATAGTAGTAATAAAAGATATACTTCAAAGTATGAGAAAGAAATGTTTCAAAAAGATCCTGATAATGATGTATATAAAATTATTAGATTAGAAGAAGATAATTTTAAAGGATATTTAACAGTAATTTATGATCCTAGTGATGTTGAATTAGCAGTACCTAAAAACTTGGGTAAATATGGGCAAAGTGTTGCGAAACTATGTGTTGAAAATGATGGCTTAGTTGGTATAAATGGAGGAGGATTTGAAGATTTAGATGGTTGGGGAAATGGTTCTACTCCATATGGTTCAATAATAAAAGATGGAAAGTTAATATGGACTCATCCTGGAGGATCAGGAGCTTTAATAGGTTTTACTAAAGATCATAAGATGTATTTAACAAGTGATCCAGCACAAGATGCTATTAAGGAAGGTATGTATGATGCTGTTGAGTTTGGACCATTTTTAATAGTTAATGGTAAGGTAGCAACTATAAAAGGTGATGGCGGATGGGGAAGAGCTCCAAGAACTGTTATTGCTCAAAGAAAAGATGGTGTTGTATTGTTCTTATCTATTGAAGGAAGATTACCAGGATATAGTATAGGAGCTACTATGAATGAAATAATTGAGATTTTATTAAGGTATAAAGCCTACAATGCAGCTAACCTTGATGGTGGTGCTTCAGCAACTATGGCTGTAAATGGAAAATTATATAATAGACCAAGTGCAGGAAGGGAATATGGTGGTAGAAGTGTATCTAATGCGTGGATTGTAACTAATAAAAATAATAAAAAAGTACCTAATGGTAGTTTAAGTAAAAAAACGCAGAATAATTAAAAAAATAGAAACATAGTGATTTTAAGTGAATAGTAGAAATTGTAGATTTGCGTCTTATCTGCAATTTTTTTCTTGCAA